>CBCTHD010000250.1:0-4333 GCA_965146615.1 uncultured Clostridia bacterium | reverse complement strand
CGGATAGGTTTTCATTTTCTCAGGTCACTTCCTCCTCTTTATGCAGTGGCGCCAATGTATTGCGATGATACGGTATGACAAATAGGCGCCCATTGTTTGGTAAATGCTAACTATCTCCCATGAAGTGTAGTATATCACAGATTTTCTAAAAAGTCTACACGAAAAAACCAACAAAATCTTCACAAACCAACAAAAACTAAAAAACCAACAAAAGTTTACTTTCATGCCATGTAGTTTTCTTTTTGTTTGTTGCTAATTTGTTTGTTTGCTGCTATGATGGAGTGGTAAACAAGGCGTGAAAGTGCTGTGGCGTCAAGCTGCGGCGCCGATGCGGACAAATAAAAAAAGGAAATGAAAGAAAGGAAGGAAAAAGCATGAAACGCAAAGTATTTTCAGCCGTAGTGGCAAGCATGTTGGCAGTGTCCTTGCTTGCGGGCTGTGGGGGACAGACGCAGACGGAGGGTCAGGAGGATTTGGACAAGTTGAAAACAAGCGGTTATCCGATTGAAACGGATACAACATTAAAAATATGGTCCTATCGCGGAGGAACGGCGATAGGTCCGTACAGCGATCCATTGACTTATCCGTCGCTGACAAATTACGAAGAACAGCTGGGGGTACATTTTGATTGGACGTTCCCCACAGGCGGACAGGAAACGCAGCAGTTTAATCTGCTCCTGGCGTCGGGCGACTTGCCGGATTTGGTAGGATGGTATTGGACGACAGATATGCCGGGCGGCGCGGAACGCGCAATTCGTGACGGATATATCTGTTCTTTAAACGACTACATGGACGACTATGCACCGGATTTTAAGGCGTATCTGGAAGCAAATGATCAGGCGGCGCGGGATTTGCGCACCAACGAAGGCAACTATTATTATGTTCCGTCTTATGCTACAGACCAGACGGCGGGAACTGTTTCAGCGGGCTACATATTCCGACAGGACTGGCTGGATGATTTAGGGCTGGAAAGACCGGAAACGATTGATGAATGGGAGACGATTTTGCGGGCTTTCCGCGATGAAAAAGGAGCGGAAGCACCTCTTACACTCACGACCGCTTACCTGAGCCGCGGTTTGACCAGTGCGTTTGACATGAAGCTGGACTGGTATACGGACGGAGAAGGACATGTAAAATACGGCTATGCGGAGCCGGAATATAAAGAATTTTTGGAAACCATGAACCGGTGGTATGAGGAAGGGCTCATAGACCGCAGCCTGGCTACCATTGACTCTAAGGGGATTGACGCAAAAATGCTGAACGGAAAATCCGGTGCGAGCTTTGGTTGGATGACTTCGAATTTGGGGAAATGGTTACAGGCGGGACAGGAACTTGATCCGGACTATGACCTGACAGCCGTCCGCTTCCCGGTGGCGAATAAAGGCGACATTCCGAAATTCGGCACAAAGGATGCAATGGTTTATATGGCGGGTTATGCCATCAGCGGCAAGAGCGTACATAAGGAATTGGCAATGAAGGTACTGAATTACGGTTTTTCAGAGGCAGGAAGCACATTTTTGAGATTTGGCGAAGAAGGGAAAACATATACCGTTGAGGACGGCAAAATGATATATACCGATTTAATTACAAACAATCCGGACGGTCTCAGTCAAATAGAAGCGATTAGCTATTATATCCGCAATTCAGAAAATTTCCCAACCTACAACAGGGAAACATACCTGGCGCCCTCCGGCACAGCCTTCGTACAAGAAGCAAATTATAGCTATACGCAGCAGGCGGAGGCATTGGAAATCTGGAGCGTAAATCTGGCGCCGCAGTACGATCTCCCAACGCTTGCGCCATCAGACGACAATTACGGCAGACTGAGTACGGACGTTTCTTCTTATGTGGAGGAAATGATGCTGAAGTTCATCACAGGCGAGGAATCTCTTTCCAACTGGGATCAATATTTAGAAACGCTAAACAGCCGCGGTTATGAGCAGCTAAAGGAAATTATGCAAAGTGAATATGAACTGTATCTGGAACGCTAAGGAGGGGCGAATATGGCAAGTATGGCAAGCGGGGCGGCAGTCGCCCCGCGCGGCGGACGAAAAATGAGCGAAAAAAAGCAGAACACGAAGGAGAGCTATGGCGCGCGCTGCAAAAAAGATTTTCTTATCAACTGGAAGCTGTACCTGATGTTTGTACCTATTTTGGCATTTTACAGTATTTTTAGTTACATTCCCATGTACGGCGCGATTATCGCATTTAAAGATTATTCGCCGCAATACGGAATTTGGGGCAGTCAGTGGGTGGGGTTAAAGCACTTTATTGACTTTTTTACAAGCCCTGACTTTACGCGTATTTTTTGGAACACGATAAAAATTAGCTTTTCTTCGCTGATTTTCGGGTTCCCGGCGCCCATTATTCTGGCGCTGCTGCTCAACGAGGTAAAGACGAATGCATTTAAACGTACCATCCAGACAATCACCTACATGCCGCATTTTGTTTCGCTGGTAGTGGTCTGTGGTATCATCAAAAGTTTCGTGTCGGACAGCGGCTTTATCACTGTCCTGTTAAGTTCTATTGGGCTGGTGGAACGGACAGATTTGCTGGGTAAGAAGGAGTTGTTTGTACCTATATACGTTATCACGGGTATCTGGCAGGAAATCGGCTGGGGTTCTATCATTTATCTGGCAGCGCTCTCCGGCATCAATATGGATTTATATGAAGCGGCGTCTATTGACGGTGCGGGACGCTGGCGGCAATTGTTTGCCGTCACAATTCCCGGTATCATGCCAACCATTGTGATCATGCTGATTTTGCGTGTGGGTCACATTATGAGCGTGGGATTTGAAAAGATTATTCTGTTGTACAATCCTCTGACCTACGAGACGGCGGACGTTATTTCCAGTTATGTTTACCGTCGCGGGCTGATGGAGTTTAATTTCAGCTATTCTTCGGCGGTGGGATTGTTTAACTCGGTTATTAACTACGCATTAATTATTTTTGCTAACTGGGTCAGTCGGCGTGCCGGCGAATCGAGCATTTGGTAAAGGAGGAATATTTATGCAAATCAAAGAGAGTTTGGGACGCAAGGTGTTTTTGGTTATTAACGCCTTGATTTTGATAGCAGTGGCAATCGCATCGTTTTATCCGCTGCTTTATACCGTGTTTGCTTCCTTTTCCGGCTCCAGCCAGTTGATGGCGCACGAGGGCGTGTTGCTGCATCCGCTTGCGCCGAATATAGATGCATACAGGGCGGTTTTTAAAAACTCGTTTATTTTAACGGGTTACAAAAACTCTATCATTATCTTGGTTGTCGGGACTATAGTCAGCGTTGCCGCGACAACGCTGGCGGCATACTTTTTCAGCCGCAGAAACGTTATGCACCAAAAAGCGCTGATGAAGATTGTCACATTCACCATGTTTTTCAGCGGTGGGATGGTGCCGACCTATTTGTGGATCAAACAAATCGGGCTTTTGGACAATTTATTGGTATTGATTTTGCCGAGCTGTCTGTCTGTGACAAACATTCTGATTATGCGTACGGCAATGTACGGTGTACCGGACAGTCTGGAGGAAAGCGCGCGGCTGGACGGCGCAGGGCACTATGTGATTTTAACTAAAATCATTGTTCCGCTGATCATGCCCACCATCGCAGTTATTGCACTTTACAGCGCAGTGGGCTACTGGAACGCTTGGTTTAACGCTTCTATTTACATATCCAAACGGCAGCTTTATCCGTTGCAGTTGGTCCTGCGTGAGATACTGATTCAAAACGACACGTCAAAAATGATTGACTATGTGACCATCGCGGAACAGGCGCAGGTCAGTGAAACGATTAAATATGCGGTTATTGTTGTATCGACCGTGCCGATTCTGTGTCTGTATCCATTTTTGCAGAAATATTTCGTCAACGGCGTGATGATTGGCGCGGTGAAAGAATAGCAGAGAGCGGTTGCGCAGAGTTTAAATGAAAGTGGGAACAAAACAGTAAATTGGAAGGGAGCTGTAAATACATTATGAAAAAATTAATCAGCCTGCTGCTGGCGCTGTGTCTTGCGCTGCCGGCGGCGGTAAGCGCCGCAACCTATAGTGATACAGAGGGAAGCAGCTATGAGAAATATGTTTCTTTTGCGACCGCTTTGGGATTTATGGAAGGGTATCCCGATGGGACGTTCCACGTAGATGATACCATAACGCGTGCGGAATTTGCAACGCTGGCGGTACGGCTGCTTGGAATGGAAATTGACGGTTGGGAAATGCAGTCGCCGTTTTCGGACGTGGGCGCCGGACATTGGGCAAGCGGCGCGGTTACTGCGGCTGCCAGCGTGGGAATTCTGAAAGGCTATCCTGACGGATATTTTTATCCGGAGGAGTCCATTACCGT
>CBCTHD010000249.1:0-4334 GCA_965146615.1 uncultured Clostridia bacterium | reverse complement strand
CACTGAAATTTCCGCTTGAGTAAATCACCTCATCTTCTTTCAATACAACGATGTCTGTATGAATACTTTTATTTCCCAGCGGCACCCATTTTACTTTACTGTAAAAATAACCAAACAATAAGCTAATACATGCGGTAACCAGCACCGTACTCAGCAGCACTGTAAAACTTTGCGTCAGCAGTCGTTTTCTTAGATTCATAGCCGCACTCCCACTTCGATTTTAAAGTTTACAAATTCTTTTTATCAAACAGGTAACATCCTATTCCAAACAACATCAAGCCCATTCCCACCAATGCCATAAACATACGAAATATCTTGTGGAAATTGATATAACTTCCTAAGAATAGTGTATACCAATTAAAGGCGCTTGTAAAGAGAAAACTTTGCAGCTGACCAAAAAAGAACCCCACAATATTACAAGCCAAGAATAATAGTACCGATAGGAAAAATGCGCTCCCTGTTCCTTTGAAAATATTGGAGATGAGCATGGTCAAAAGCGCAAATACGAACAAGGGAAAAAAGGAAGCAATGTAAGCGACGCAAATTCTTCCGAACCCTGCTAACGTCCCTTTAATAAAAAGGGATACAATCAAAGATGTGACCATTACAAACAACAGGTTTAAAATAATAAACGTTGCTGCTGCCAGTGCTTTGGATAAATAAACTTTCACTCTGGAGACGGGACGCGTCAACACCATTTTTATAGTCTGGCTCGTAAATTCACCGCCAACCATATCAATACAAACAAAAATCGTGAAAAGTGGAATCAGCGTGTAATTCAGTACAGATAACACCAGGATAGAAAACTCCGATTCTCCGGTGATGCGGATCCCCATAAAATTAT
This sequence comes from uncultured Clostridia bacterium, assembly GCA_965146615.1. GTDB lineage: Bacteria > Bacillota > Clostridia > RUG12999 > RUG12999 > JAAWTG01. Next base: position 3,490 of record CBCTHD010000249.1, on the reverse strand, counting down.
TAGCGACACTTACAATCAGCGCCGCCACCAAGACAGCAACTACCGATAAAATACAGGATACCACTATTTTTTTTCGTTTTGATAATTTATAAAGCTCGTTGATATAGGCCGCTTTAAGACTTGACACTTAAATCCACCTCGCTCAGATAATAATTTTCCAAAGATGCATATTCTTTTAAAATATCCTCTGTCGAACGCACATCTAGCAATTTCCCCTCATAAAGAATACCGATTCTATTACAAGTCAACTCTACATCGTGAATCAAATGACTGGAAATAAAAAAGGTAGTCCCGCGTTCTTTGGCAAGGCGCAATATTAGATTTCGCATCTCCACCATTCCCTCTACGTCTAAACCATTGAGTGGTTCATCTAAAATCAAAATTTGAGGATTAGAGACCATTGCCAATGCAAGTCCCATCCTCTGTTTCATGCCCAAGGAATAATTTTTAATTTTTTCTTTTTTATATGGTAACAGACCCGTACTCTCCAGGCACCAATCAATCTGTTTATTGTCGATATTTTGGTAAAACCTCGCACACATCTTCATATTTTCTTCTGCTGTCATGTATGGTACCGGCGTTACGCTTTCAATGATACAACCTACTTGCCGCATTGCTTTTTCGTAATTCTCCAAAATACTGAATCCACCAATGTGTACATCCCCATGATCTGGCTGCATCAATCCTGTCATAATTTTCATAGCAGTCGTTTTTCCGGCACCATTCGGTCCCAAAAATCCAAAAATGTCTCCTTGGTTTACCTCTAAGCAGATATTCTGGATTCCTCTGTTATTTTTATATTGTTTGCTCAGCTGCTCAATGACAATCGCTTTGTCCAATTTGCAACACCTCTTTTCCCTTCTCATAAAACAGGCAAGAAGCAAAGGCAGGGTACACCCCGCCTCTGCTATACTGCGCTTACATTTCGTTTTAGTCAAATACTCTAATAAATGTGTTGGACAGGAAATCAAATGTAGTGGAAACAATGCTGTATCCATTGTCCTCTTCTGAAAATTCAACACCAAAATTGATGTTCAAATCTCCTTGGCTCGGATACATAACGCCATGTGCCTGTTCACCGTTTTCATCAATGTAGTCCAGTACATACTCATAGCGTTCTTCGTCCCAATAGCCATTGATGGAATAGTTCCGCACAACTTCCGGTGCATAACCGTCTTTGTAGTGTTCTGCGTATGTGGCTGTAAAATTCTTGCCGTCAATAGAGGTAATTTCAAAATCACGTTCTCCGATTTTTACAAACTGTTCCTCTTGGGTATCGATAATGTCAATTTTGTATAGACCAACATATCTCTGTCCCAATTCACCCATGCTGTTGTCACTTGCAGCTATATATTCCACGTCTTTTCCATCCAAATTTGGCTCTGTCACAACTGTCTGGTGAAGATCACGCAGCGTCAATGCGCACTCCCCAGAAATGGTGTGTTCAACGCCATTTTTGTCTTTTCCAACCAATGTCCCCGTTATCACAGCGCTTTCCAAAATGCCATCCTCATTTTCTACAGCTTTTCCGGAAACTTCTTTTACATAAATATCACTTACCAACGCCGGGAGCTCCATTTCCTCACTATAACGGTCATCAAAAACAGAGTATTTTAAGACAAACGATAGCGCCGCGTTGGCAACGGTAGGAATCTGCGCATCGGAAATGTTACCGATATACATTTTCTTGCCGTCTTTTTCCTCCACCTGCACCAAATCTTTCAGATTTCCTACAAACGCATCGACTACTTTTTCTGCGTCCTGCACGATTTCTTCTTCAAAAATATCCTCCGGCACCACACTGTCCTCTGATCCGGCTCTGTTTTCGTATACCGTGTACTTGTCGTCGTCCGTCAGATAAATGTTTTTATTACTATCCTTATAAGTGTAGGAAGATTCTACTATCCTGTTTTTCGTCGTCACCACTGTTCCTGTGCTTTCCGACTTCTTACCGACCACATCAGTTTTCACAGTCCCGTTTATGTTGTAGAGTTCGTTCCCATCTGCGTTCAACGTTGCCGATACATCTAATGTAAAATTATCTGTATCTTTCGTCAACGTTCTAGATGTTTGTTTTACTGCGTCCTTTAGGCTATTGTATCCGGAACCAATCACAACGTCTGCCAGCGCCGACGTTGTAAAGATTGCCGCACCTGCAATTACCGCGCATAATGCAGTCGCCTTTTTACCAAATTTCATTCTATTGTCCTCCCATCCTGCCGATTTTGCCGGCTTTATTTGCACCATGGTATAAACGTTTATCTGGTACATTACTAATGATACCCGAACAGGGTTGATTATCTCTAAATTAACTATTAATTTTTTATTAAATCTTGTAAACCTTTTCTTATAGCGGTGCAATTAACCAATTGGCTGTCCATTTCTGTCCAACAATGCCGTCCGGCAAATCGTCCGAAGGACCAAAGGTCCGCACTGCGCTGCCTGTTCCAGCGCTTGCATCAGCAGTTCCGGCTTCAGACTAGGTTGCCCTGCCTTAAGCCACGCCATGAGTACCGACGCCTCCCCGGTCGCAGCGAGTTCCAGTCTGTAGATCATGGGGCGGATATTAACCTGTTTTTCGCCTTTTTTTGAGTGTTTCAGCATCATAATTTCATCTTGGTTCAAAAAATCATCTATCATTTGTTGGGATATTGGCGTTGCAAGCTGTATCTCATAGGCTGCTATCTCTAATGCAGCAAAGGGAGATTTCTTTTCATTCTCCCAATATTTCAACAAGCGGAAGCCTTCCGGCATAGACGCCCGAAACCGCTTCTGTTCTTCTTCAGAAAGCGGACGGTCAAACACAATTTCCACCAGTTCTCCATTGCTAGAAATACCTACACCTAAAGGTTGTGCAAACGTTATCAGTGGATGCGGGTGAAATCCTTGGCTGTACGCCGTGGGCAATTTTGCCCGCCGCATAGCGCGCTCAAAAACGCGAAGCGTATCCAAATGGGACACATACTGTACGCGCTGGTTCTTGCTAAATGTATAGATATATTTCACCGTTTTTTCCTCCATTCCATGCAGTCTAACCGCTGGGCACCGCAGCCACTGCACGCAGCGCGGCAGTTTGGCGTTACCTTTTCCGCATAAGCACGTTCACATTCCCGTTGTAAAAATGCTTTTGTCACACCGCAATCAATATGTGCCCACGGAAGCACTTCTCCAAAAGGACGTTTGCGCGCAGTATACCACATCGGATCCACGCCAGCTTTTTCGAATGCTTCCATCCAACGTCCATACACAAAAAATTCATCCCAACCATCATATTTACAGCCCAATTTGTGCGCCTGTTCCAATACACGGCACAGTTTTCGATCCCCACGCGCAAATATGCCCTCCAGGTGGCTGATATAGGATTCATGATAATGATAAGTAATATGGCGCGAATGAATTGCCTCTTTCAACAATTTTTGTTTCTCTTTCAGCATCGGAATGGTATCCTGTGCCTCCCATTGAAATGGTGTAAACGCTTTGGGCACAAAAG
>CBCTHD010000248.1:0-4356 GCA_965146615.1 uncultured Clostridia bacterium | reverse complement strand
AGTTCTCCGCGCCGACTGACACCTTCCGGAACGAAATCCAGCATATCCAAAATTGCAGCGGCAAACCAACCGATTGCCCGTCCCCAAAACTCCGGCGAACAACCGCTTTCAGGGTCCGCCCAATCCGCCTTTTTGGAAAAATCCCACGCATGATAATAGAGACCTGTCGTTTCATCGCGCATATGGTCTCGCATGAGCGCTGCCTGCCGAATCATAAGGTCGAAGCACGCCATGTCCTTTTGTTCCGCTCCATAGCGGGTCATGAGCGGTCCGGCCATATAAAGGCCGTCCAACCACATCTGGTTTTCTTTGTTGTCCATATGCCAAAAACCGCCCAGCGGATTTGTGGGCCACTGTTTGATATAACCGCAGAACCGCTCAATCACATTTTTATATTGTTCACAGCCTGTTTCCTCATACAGCCGAAACAGCAGCACAGCGGGCTGCAGGTCATCCAGCATTCCCTTTCGGTGCGGCGTAAGTTTTCCATCAAACGCAATAAAATCTCGAATGCTTCCGTCAGGGTTTACAATACTGTCCACCCATTTTTGAATATACTGGTGATACGCCTTCCGCCCCGTTTTCCAGTAGCAACGTTCCATACCGCTTAAGAAAACGCCCGCCCTGTAATGAAAACGCCCCGGCGGCGGCAATTCAGCCGCATCAAGCGTTTCCATTACTGTATCACAGGTCATGCAGGCATATTCCAGCGGTGTAATGTTTTTGTCTCTCATTGATTTTCCGCTCCTTTTCTCCAACATATTGTATATTACGAACTTAAACGTCTCATTGCCGGCAATCAGACGCAAACTTTTTAAATATCTTTTGCCATTCCCAACCGCATTCGTTTGTCAGGCTACCGGCGCAGTCTCCGCCCGCCCTTGCGGCAATGGAAGCGCCGCGCAGATGGTGCGCGGCGCTTATTTCAGCAAAAAGCGCTGGTGAGACGGTCTGTGCGCGCTTAAACTTTCATCGTCAAATACTGTTTATTCCAATGTCAAAATTGCAATTTCTTCCGCTATCATGCGGGGCGCCGACAAGCTGTCCCAGACATAAATTTCTGCTTGTGTTGCTCCCTCCACGCGCTCCACCGGCAGATAGAACGTCTCACTCGAATTGGGGGCAAGCGTTTGCATACTTCTGTTCATACCGTAAAAACGATTTTCACCGTCCCAATACCCAATGATAATATAGATGTCGCGCGCGACCTCTGTATGGTTAAAGGCCGTGATTTTCGCCTGTCCGTCCACGAAGGACGTGTTCGCCGCCAGCACGTCCATTGATGTATGGAATACTGCGCTGAGTGCGGCGCCCGCTTCTGTTTCCTCTGAGAGCATTGCATCGGACAACCGGAGCAAATATGTTGTGTCAGACCGCATCGCTGTTCCCAGTGTAATTGTTATCTCATTATCTGCGCTGCTATAGACAGTTTCGGTAATCCGCAGCGTGTTTTCTCCATCCGTGATGCTGATGTTCTCCGCATTGATGGACGGTCCATACAGGGAACCACCCGCCAATCTGACCTTCAGCGCCGCCGACTGGAAATCTACCTCGTTTTCTCCTTCCACCGTAAGCACAGGCAGCCGCTCCTGTATAGAAATGCGGATGTTGTCAACTGCCATGTAGGTCTTCACCGTATCCGTGACCGGTCCGTAAAACCGCAGCGAATCCAGCGAGGTAAAGCCGGAATTAAGCGCCTGGTCGCTGCATATCGTTTCCCAGGTTTCCGTCCCCTCCTCTTTCATATACAGCGTATAGCAACAATTCGTCATATCCGCTTCCATGCGGAACTGATACCATTTCTGTGCTTCATAGTCCAGGGATTTCGGACCGGCTAACATTTTGCTTCCTTCTTGCTGGAAGGAAATCAGACGGATCTCACTCCCGCCGTCTTGCTTCAGACAAATGCGGAAGTTGCTGCTGTCCATGGTTTTTGCCGATACATAGGTATCAAATTCAATGGTAAGATTGCTTTTGCCGGCACTAATCGGTACGTTTGCATAAGGATATTGTTTCTCGGTGTACTGCGCATTTGCTTCGTCTATGCCGATAAACAGGGACTGACCATGTGTATCGTCTACGGTATCCGCTTTTACATATCCTCGTTGGTTATACCATCTAATTCCAGATACAAGCTGGGTCGATGATGTGTATTCCTCGAACTTTGATTCCTCCAATAGAATTGACGCATAGCTCTTGGTGATTTGAAAATGTACCGTATCTTCACTACGTTCTCCCGCAAGATTTTCCGCGCGCACGGTTACATCAAAGTTTCCCACACCCAACGCACTCAGGTCGGCGCGATACGGAGATTGCTCCATTCTTGCATAAGGAATGCCGCCCACCAAAATTTCAACGTACTGAACTTCATCGCTTACATATATGCCAATATCCGCTGCCTGCTCTGCTGAGATTGCCGCTTCGCCGCTGTAATCCGTAAACCGGACCACAAGTGTTTCATCACCCGCGGCAAATATGGTGCCGCTGCATAGCAGGAAACATAGCAGAAACACTAGATATTTTTTCATATTTTCACGCTCCTCTATTCTTTCAAGCATAAATGGCGTTGTTTTACCGGAACCATAACTTTGGGGTGTGGGAGACGGTTGCAGGAATATTTGCAGTGCAGCCGTCGTTCACCCCGGGTTCCGCTTTGGATAACTGTCGTTTTCCCGCCCGTGGCGTTCGTTTATGAACGCTTTTCATTACTTTGAGCGTAACACCATAAATTCCGTCACATTGATTACATTGTTTGCTGTATTGCCTTTGCCAACAATTTTAACGTATCTGCCCGCAGAAGCGCCCAGTTTTAAAATCTCGACTTCTTCCGTATCTCCGCTTGAAGTGTTTTGTTTGAGCTTCTGATACGTCTCTCCGTCGTCTGAAACCCAAATTTCATAGGAATATTGCCGTTCGCTTCCCTTCCAGAAGGAAACCGCGATTGCGTCAAACTCCCTGCGCTCTCCCAAGTCAATCACAGCATAATCCTCTTTGGCAAGTCCCGTCCACCGGGTGGAGCTGTCTCCATCGATCATGTTGACCGCCTTGTTTTCCGGCTCCGGCTCAGAATTTGCCACAACGCCCGCTATCGGAAGGCTGTCGTAGAGGGAAAGCAGATGCGGACCGTTCGTGATGTAGCGCACCTTATAGGTTTGTACCTTTTGTTTTGTGCTGTCATAAACCCGCACGGTGATTTTTTGTGTAATATCGTCTGTCAGCTCCGCTTCCACGATTTTGGTCGGATCATTGGGTACAAAAGTGATCTCCGGAATTTGTTTTTCATCGATCAGCGGTACCACAGAAGCATCCTCTGCCAAAACGCCGTCAAGATAAAGCTGATAGCCGAAGTCCTCCCGTTCGGTCTGCCGTTCTCCTTCCGGCAGCGTCCATGCAGCAATTGGCGTATCATCCACAGAATCGCTTTGCAGCCCGATTCTTACCGTTAGATTCACCTTGCCGCTGCCGGTCAGCTTGATTGCCACCTTATTCACGCCCGTATTTGCCGTCTGTCCATCCAGCTTCGGCGTGCTGGGCAGCGCTTCCGCCGCCATTGCTTCCACCTCCGCGCTGTCCGCATCCGTTTTGAATTGCAAACTGACGGATTTTCCATCAAGGGACAGGAGCACGCTGCCATCGTCGGAAATGTCAATATCCGCCCGCGTATGCATGAACCAATATACCGTCGATTCCGTTGTCAACTCCATCTCGTCGCGAATGGTGAGACTGGTAAAATCATCGCCGATATAGAAGCCCCGCTGTAAACTGGACGCGTCCTCATAGAGATCAGACATGTCATAGACCACATATGCGCCCCGCTCCGTCTCCGCAGTTGCGATAATGGGAGCAAAGGTCTGCGCTTTCTGCGCATGTTCCGCAGAAGGATTGATGACAAGGGTCTTGTGTCCTTCCGCCCGCTGGCGGTAACGCGCGTCCGCATTTCCTGTTAGATTGTAGTTCTCTTTTCCCAAATCGATCGCCCATCGCACGCCGCCCAGGTCCAGCACAAAGCTGCCGCCGTCGTTGTGTCCATGGTAATAACTGGTCGGTCCGCCGTGCGCAGATACATACATCGCCTCCGGGTCATACGCCGCTTCGTGGAAGCCGAAGGATTCCATTCCTCGCGTCACCAGCAGCCGCGGAATGGTGTCCAGGTCGCTGATTTCCGCTTCCGGGTCATAGAAAATCAAATCCATCGGATGGACCTCGACGTTTGTAATCGTTGGAATCGTCTTGGACAGCGTCAGCTTTCGGGCGGCGGACATCGCCTTTTGTCCGAAATACTTGCCCAAAAACGAAAATGGATACTCTGCAAAATCCGCATTTTCATTGACATCATGATAGGCGTTTTCCCCTAAT
>CBCTHD010000247.1:0-4372 GCA_965146615.1 uncultured Clostridia bacterium | reverse complement strand
AGGCAAGCAGATCCCGCATTTCACCGTCTTTGACATCGAGGGCACGCTCGTCTATATCCTCGCTTTATGTTCTCCATAATTTCATTACCAAACGATAATTCAGCTCATGTACCCCTATTGTGACTCCTTTTTTGAGATATATCCATACCCCCTATATCCCGTACGACACCGCTGAACTTTCGAATTATGTATCCTCCGCAGGGGTTCCCTCCTTGGAAACGTCCCCGTCAGTAAACGGTACTGGAAACGTCAAATTCTCCCGATACTCCGCCCGGTCTAGTATACTGTTAAAATCAATACTGGCAATGATCGAACGACACCATTCCCGGTCGTCCTCCTGTGTTGAAAGCGCGGGAACAACCTCCTCAAGCAGCCCCCCATCATGGGCAAAACTCCAGATTTTCCGCTCCGCCTGCAAAGAGTAGGAGCTTTCATAAGGAAAAAAAGCAAGATCCAGAACTTTGTCGCCGTTTTCCTGCCAATGCAAGGTGCAGCTGGCAAAGGTTCCATCTTCGTCCAAAGAAAAGGATAATCGCAGAGCGTATTTTGTCTGCCCCTCCCACTCTGTTGTTGGGTATTTTGCAGTCAATAAATATTGTCTTTCGGAGGACATGGGAATATATTTATATTCCAAATTTTCGGGGTTCTGCGTCAACACTTCCCGGACAAGCTCCCACTGCCGCGCCGCGTACTCGTCCGACTGTAATTCTTCCCATGTCATATCCCGGTATGTAATCGTCTCTCCATCCGCACAGTACAACCGTTCCTGGTACCACAAATATTCTTCCGCACCCTCGTGCCACGCCGCAGTATATTCCTCGGTTCGGTAAAAATCGTGACGGTCCCATCCCTCGTCCAACTCCATACTGTAACCGTTCCAGTCGGAAAAATCAATCCGCTCCATTTCTGCGCAGACATTTTGATAGACAACCTGGGCACGTTCATCGGAATAAGTCCGTTCACCAAAAGGCTCCCGACCTGGCAAAGCAACCATGCGGCAGCCGGAAAGTAAGCAAAATATTCCCGCTGCGATTACAATAGACAAAACAACGTTTCCTTTCATGTCATACCCTCAGTTTTCTTTGCCTCCTGTTTGTCAACGTCAATGATAAGCAGTCGTAAATACTTCCTTATTACTCTAACGTCTGCACATTTTCTGGCTACTAAAAATCATTTATTTCATGTAGTTGTTCTCTTTCACAATGACATCGTGTGCGCCGCCCTCCACAATGCTTGTAGAAGATACCAGCGTAAGTTTTGCTTTCTTCTGCAATTCTGCAATGGATGCCGCGCCACAATTGCACATAGTAGATTTCACTTTATTGAGCGTGATATTCACATTGTCACGCAGCGATCCTGCGTACGGTACATAGGAATCCACGCCTTCTTCAAAGGAGAGCTTTCCCGCGCCGCCCATGTCATAACGCTGCCAGTTTCTCGCACGGTTGGAACCCTCGCCCCAATATTCTTTTACATAGTTTCCGTTCACACTAATTTTATTTGTTGGGCTTTCATCAAAACGCGCGAAATAACGCCCCAGCATCACAAAATCCGATCCCATTGCCAACGCCAACGTAATATGGTAGTCATACACAATGCCGCCGTCAGAGCAAACCGGGATGTATACACCAGTACGTTCAAAATATTCATCGCGCGCTTTGCAGACCTCCAGTACCGCCGTCGCCTGTCCGCGTCCAATCCCTTTCTGCTCCCGGGTAATACAAATAGAACCGCCGCCGATACCGACTTTTATAAAGTCCGCGCCCGCTTCCGCTAAAAACAAAAATCCCTCTTTATCTACAACATTTCCCGCGCCGACTTTAACGGTATCGCCATAGGTTTCGCGGATATAATCAATCGTTATTTTCTGCCATTCGGTAAATCCCTCAGAGGAGTCAATGCACAGCACGTCTGCCCCTGCTTCTACCAGCGCCGGCACACGTTCTTTGTAGTCGCGCGTGTTAATTCCCGCGCCAACCATATAACGCTTCTTAGCGTCCAGCAGCTCATTCGGATTTTCCTTATGGGACGAATAGTCCTTACGGAACACCATATACATGAGTCGGTCCTCGCTATTCACCACCGGCAAAACATTCAGCTTATGGTCCCAAATCACATCATTGGCTTCCTTCAAGGTAATGCCTTCCCGCGCGAATACCAAAGAATCAAACGGCGTCATAAAGTCCGCAACCTTTGTATCAAGTGCCATACGTGTCAAACGGTAGTCACGGCTGGTTACAATTCCCAGCAGCTTTCCGTTTGATGTCCCGTCATCTGTTACTGCTACCGTTGCATGCCCCGTTTCTTCCTTCAACGTCAAAATGTCCGCTAACGTCTGGTCAGGTCTGATATTGGAATCACTCACAACAAAGCCCGCTTTGTAGCTTTTGACCCGGCTGACCATCGCCGCCTGGGACTCTACAGACTGTGACCCATAGATAAAAGAAATCCCGCCTTCTTTTGCCAACGCGATTGCCATTTTGTCATCCGAAACGGACTGCATGATAGCGGAAACCATCGGGATATTCAGTGTAATCGCCGGCGTTTCCCCTTTCCGATACTTTGTCAACGGAGTTTGCAAATTCACTCTACTCGGGATACATTCCGCTGATGTATAACCCGGCACTAACAGATACTCATTAAAGGTATGCGACGGTTCATCGAACACATATGCCATAATTAATGCCCTCCTCATTCGTTACTTATTATTCCTTTTATTATAATATGTTCCAGGGCAAATGTCAATATTCAGAGTCACCGAACTTTGACATCATTTTTTTGCAATCCCTGACAAATTCAATAAAATTTCACGCTCACGATTTTTCCCATCTTTTCCAACTTCTCTTGAATTTCCTCCACCAGCCGCAGCTTGATACTCAAATCAATGGGCAAATCCGGATTCTGGTGAGCGGGGTTAATCGCGCGTCCCACATAGAATTTTACATGGGTTGCCTCTTCAAAGAGCATTTTTGCAATCAGTGTTGCTCCGTCGCGTTTATCATAAAGCATGGTATCCGTATTGGAATCTGACACTGCTTTTTTACAAATATCGAGCACACGCCCCAGTGTCACAACACCCTCTGTCACCAGGTCAATTCCCTGCATATGCCCAATAGGCGGCACGCCTGTATCGACATAATTCAATTCAGTCGTCACCGGAACCCCCAAGTACCGGCTGACAATGGACGACGTTGTTCCACCGCAGACAATTTTTTTACCGGGATTTCCCATAAATTCCTTCACAATGGGTTCATCGTCCTCTTGTTTGACGGGAGGACCCACCATAATGTTCACCTGCTGCAGTTCACGGATACGCATGACCGCCACGGTGGTATCGTCTCCCGGCTTATCCATATACAAATCCTGGCACGCCTGTGCAATGGTTGCCGCAACCGTTTTGGCGGACATGGAAAATTCGTAATGTTCCACGATATAATCGCGGATGTTTTCCCATTGCCAGCCAAAATTCAGCACCGTCCCAATCCCCGCGTGAATGGTTCCGTCGCTCATCATAATAAAGATGTCGCCTTTTTGCGCTTTCAAGTAGCTTTCATGAATTTTCTTGCCTTCAATGGTTCTGGTATTCATTTCATACTCCAGGCTTTTTCCATTGCGCAGTACAATCATATTGGGATTGTCAAATTGCACCATATATGCATTGCCCGCTTTGTCTACATTCAAAATGGTAAACGTAGAATAGGCAATCTTGCGCACACTACAGACCGGCAGCGATCCCGCAATGGTCTTTACGCAATCTTCAATCGGCATCCCCTGTGCATTCATAGTGCAAATAATCTTGCTGGTCAAGGTGGACAGAATGTTTGCTTTCACGCCGCTTCCCAGCCCGTCCGCCAGCACCAGCGTCATAGAGTCGTCATGATAAATCGATTCCACACGGTCGCCGCATAGTTCTTCCCCATATTTGTTCAAGCTGACATAGCCGCTCTCCAAAAAGAGTTCCAATTCTGTCACCTCATTTCGTTTCTTCTAAAATGGCGCTTTTCAGTTTTGTCAAAGCAATCTTGGTTTCCGCTGTTGTTTCGCCCAGCAGAGAGGCGATTTCCTGTACGATACGCATTTGTTTTTCAATTACTTTGTCCGCCACTTTCACCGTCTCATACTTGATAGCACCCAGCCGTTCCGCTTCCTCCTGCTGTTTGGTAATATCCTGCATGACCACAACCAAAATGCCATTTTCATCATCATAAATGATAGATTTCTGTACATATTTATCGTATTTGGAAAAATACATTTTCACATCTACCATATCCTGTTTTTCCTCCAGGACGCGAATAAAATCAGCCGCCGGCAGAATTTCGCCGATATACCGACCTTTGAGCGCGCTCTCGTCTTCCACTTCAAACAATTCGCA
>CBCTHD010000246.1:0-4382 GCA_965146615.1 uncultured Clostridia bacterium | reverse complement strand
CCGGCTATGGGGTTACGCAGATTTCTTCTTACCCAGAGAAACTGAATGTGGAAGCCCCCTCCTTAATTTTAGAAAAAATTTCCTATCTTGAGGTTGCGGTGGATTTAGAAGGCGTGGATAAAACCTTTACCACTACGGTTCCCATTGAAGCGTATGACGAGACGGGTACAAAACTTGCAATGGATCATATACATCTGCCGCAGGAGACCTATTCTTTGGAAATCGGCATTGGCAGGATAAAAACTGTGTCTGTCTTACCAACGATTGAAGGTGTGAACCTGGATATATATGACATGAGTTTCACTGCGCAGCCCAGTACTGTCACAGTCACTGCCAGCGATGACGTGCTGGCAAATCTGACCTCTATTTCTACCCATACGATTTCCCTGCCTGACCAAGCAGATGTACATTCGGTTGACGCACTGCTGGATCTCCCTACAGGTGTCTATTTAACGGAGGAACAACCCGATACGGTACACTTTACGATAAACATTACAGAAAAGGAACTTTCCGATGGCAGTTAAAATTAGTAATTTGGCGCTTGCGCCAAGCGATGATCCTTGTGACAAAAAACGAATTGCGAACCTGCTCCATTTATCAACGGAGCAGGTCCGTTCCGTTCATATCATAAAGCGTTCGGTAGATGCGCGCCGGAAACCGCATATTCATGTGGTTTATACCTTATTGGTTCATTTGGCGGGACAGGATAAAGAAGTGGTGGAACATTTGCATTCACCACACATTTCTTATGTATCTTTCTCCCCTTCTGCTCCACTCACCAGTGGAACTCGTCCGCTGCCCAACCGACCTGTCGTTGTCGGAACAGGGCCGGCCGGACTTTTTTGCGCCTATTTTCTGGCGCAGCATGGTTACCGTCCTATTGTATTGGAGCGCGGAGAACCGGTAGAACAGCGCAGCCGCAGTGTCCGGTCGTTTTGGACAGGCGGTAGTTTGAATCTCGAAAGCAACGTCCAGTTTGGAGAGGGCGGTGCGGGAACCTTTTCGGACGGAAAACTGACAACGCGGATTCATGACCCGCTTTGCAGCGATGTATTGGAAATTTTTCACCGCCATGGCGCGCCGAAAGAGATTCTTTTTGAAGCAAAACCCCACATCGGGACGGACATTTTGAAAGATGTGGTGCGAAACATGCGAAATGCGATTTTGTCCTGGGGCGGTGAGGTGCATTTCCGTCATCAATTAACCGATATACATGTTGGCAGTGGTGGATTGGATGGTATCTATATAAACGGGCAGCCGCATCCTTGTTCTCTGCTGGTACTGGCAATCGGACACAGCGCCCGCGACACGTTCCATATGCTGCAAAAACGCGGCGCCGCCATGCAGGCAAAAGCGTTTGCGATTGGTGCGCGTATTGAACATCCGCAAGAATTGATAAATGCAGCACAATATGGAGATGTCGGCTTGGCAAAGCTGCTCAAAAATGCGACATACCATTTGACATATCATCAGGGAGACCGTTCCTGCTACACCTTTTGTATGTGTCCTGGCGGCAGCGTTGTCGCTTCCGCTTCGGAAGAAGGAATGTTGGTGGTTAATGGCATGAGTGAATATGCCCGCGACGGCGAGAATGCCAACAGTGCGCTGGTGGTTTCCGTCACACCGGTGGATTTCCCGTCCGCTTCTCCTTTGGCAGGTATAACATTTCAACAACACTGGGAACGGCTCGCCTTTCGCGCGGGCGGCGGACGCTATCATGCACCTGTTCAACGCGTGGAAGATTTTCTGCAAAAGAAGCCATCTTCCGATTTGGGACGCGTTGTACCCTCCTATCTTCCCGGTGTTGTACCGGGAGATTTGGACGTCTGTCTGCCGCCTTATGTTACGGAAACAATGCGTGGGGCGCTGCATTCCTTTGACCGGAAATTGAAGGGATTTGCTTTGTCGGACGCCTTGCTCACCGGCGTGGAAACGCGCACTTCTTCCCCGGTTCGGCTGCTGCGCGGCGAGGATTTTCAGGCAGTGGGAATCCCCGGGCTATATCCTGCCGGTGAAGGCAGCGGCTATGCGGGCGGAATCGTCAGCGCCGCAGTGGACGGACTAAAAATAGCGAGAAAAATCATTGAATCCTTTGCGCCGTAAGGGACTGATGCGCTTTTGTGTCCGATCCTGTATCTTTTCTGCAATTCAATCAAATGGAGCGTGAGATGGAACCATGGAAATAAGACGGCTTTTGCCGGAAGATACTATAAATGATGTCAGCCGCATATTCGCTTGGAGTTGGAAGGCAGCTTACCGCGGTATTGTTCCGCAGGATTATTTGGATGCAATTCCCGAAAATAGGTGGTCGAATGCTTTGGCAAAAGAGCGTTCAGATCTCTGGGTTGTCAGCGACGGCGGGCAGCTTGTAGGCGTTTCTTCCTGTGGCGCTGCACGGGACGAGACATATCAAAATTGGGGAGAAATCAAAGCCATTTATCTTGTTCCGGCATGGTATCGCAAAGGCATTGGAACAAAGCTGCTGCAAACGTCCATGCAGTCATTATTTGACAAAGGGTTCACCAACATCTACTTATGGGTCTTGGAAGAAAATCGCGCTGCACGCGCTTTTTATGAAAAAAACGGATTTTCTTGTAATGGGGATAAAATGCCGCACCCACTCGGCGGCAAACCATTCCATGTCGTGCGGTATATTTATCAACCGAAATCAATCCATCATGCAAATGACCGGTAACTTTGATCATTTCCTGCACTAGAGATTTAATGATTTTCTTCATCATTTTTGTGTCATCTAGCTATGCACTTCCTTACTTTGCATTTCATGATAAAAGCCGCCTGCAAT
Source organism: uncultured Clostridia bacterium (assembly GCA_965146615.1). Taxonomy (GTDB): domain Bacteria; phylum Bacillota; class Clostridia; order RUG12999; family RUG12999; genus JAAWTG01. Next base: position 1,579 of record CBCTHD010000246.1, on the reverse strand, counting down.
TTTGCAAGCGGCTCCTTTGTTCCATTCGGAATTATTTGTTTTTCAGGTTGAACCAAGCGTTAATGCCGGGATATACTGCCACGTCGCCCAATTCTTCTTCAATTCTGAGCAATTGGTTGTATTTCGCAACACGGTCTGTTCTGGACGGAGCGCCCGTTTTAATTTGACCGGAGTTGGTTGCAACTGCGATATCCGCAATCGTTGCATCTTCCGTTTCACCGCTTCTGTGGGAAGTAACTGCGGTAAATCCGGCACGGTTCGCCATTTCAATCGCTTCCAGTGTTTCCGTCAGCGTACCAATCTGGTTTACTTTAATCAGAATGGAGTTGCTAACGCCCAGGTCAATACCTTTTTTCAGACGCTGCGTGTTCGTTACAAACAAATCGTCGCCAACCAACTGGATTTTGTCACCCAACTTTTCGGTCAGCACTTTCCAGCCGTCCCAGTCTTCTTCCGCTACGCCGTCTTCCAGGGAGATGATGGGATATTTGTTCGCCAGATCTTCCCAGTAAGCGGTCAGCTCTTCGCGGGTATAGTATTTATCGGATTTCCAGAAATAATATTCGCCTTCGCGTCCTCTTGCTTTTGCTTCTTCATACATTTCTGTAGAAGCTGCGTCGATTGCAATACGGAATTGTTCGCCAGGTTTGAACCCGGCCCGTTCTACTGCTTCCAAAATCACCTGGATTGCTTCTTCGTCGCTCTTCAGGTTCGGCGCAAATCCGCCTTCATCACCGACAGCAGTCGCATAGCCTTTGTCTTTCAGAACGGATTTCAGGTTGTGGAACACTTCAGCACACCACTGCAGAGCTTGTTTGAAGGAAGATGCGCCAACCGGCATAATCATAAATTCCTGAATGTTCACGCTGTTGTCCGCGTGTTTCCCACCGTTGATAATGTTCATCATTGGTACCGGCAGCGTTTTTGCATTGCAGCCGCCGATGTAGTTGTACAGGCTCATGCCCAGCGCTTCCGCAGCAGCTTTTGCACATGCCAGCGATACGCCCAGGATCGCATTTGCGCCCAGTTTGCTTTTGTTCGGTGTGCCGTCCAGTGCAATCATCATTTTGTCAATTGCAACCTGATCCAGTACATTTTCACCAATCAGTTCCGGTGCAATGATTTCATTGACGTTTTCCACTGCTTTTTCTACGCCGCGGCCCAGATAAACATCTTTGTTGCCATCGCGCAGTTCCACTGCTTCAAATGCACCTGTGGAGGCGCCGCTCGGTACAGCCGCACGTCCAACATAGCCGCCGTCTACATAAACTTCCACTTCAACCGTCGGATTGCCGCGGGAGTCCAGAATCTCGCGTCCCAGGACGTCCAGAATTTCAATAAATTGTTTCATTGGTTTCTACCCCTTTCATGTTTGGCGCTTACAAAAGCGCGTATTTAAGTATAATCATCTTCTAACTAGTAGAAAAAGAGTTAGCGTTCTATCAGGCTTACGCCATCCATCTCCGCTGGTATAGGCAATCCCAGCAAATCCAGCATGGTTGGCGCCAAGTCACACAGCCGTCCGTGTTTCAGCTTCACCGGTTCTTTTTCACCAACCAATATCATCGGTACCGGATTG
>CBCTHD010000245.1:0-4385 GCA_965146615.1 uncultured Clostridia bacterium | reverse complement strand
GGTCTCCCTCGACGGTGCATGGGTATTTGGCGCGGTTGGAAAAGGAAGGAAAGATTGAACGTGACGCTTCCAAAACGCGCGGCATTCGTGTAGCACAGCAAGAGCCGAAAGAAGCGGAGAGGGTGGTGCCAGAGGTATCCGATGACCTTTTGGGTGAAGAAGTGATGGAAATTCCGGTATTGGGACAGGTTGCTGCCGGTCAGCCGATATTGGCGGAAGAAAATGTGGAACAACTGATGTATATGCCTATGGCGTTTTCCAAGGCAGGAGAAGTGTTCATGCTTCGCGTAAAAGGGGAAAGTATGATAAACGTCGGCATTATGAACGGTGATTATGTCATCGTCGCGAAAAGAAATGTCGCCAATAATGGAGAAATCGTTGTAGCATTGCTTGAAGACGAGGCGACGGTCAAACGGTTTTACAAGGAAAATGGGCATTTCCGCTTGCAGCCGGAAAACGATACAATGGACCCCATCTATGCCGACGAAGTGACGGTTTTGGGAAAAGTAGTCGGCGTATTACGTATGATGATTTAGTGGTCTGCGTGCGTGGAATATACGGATAAATTGTGATAAAGAACAACAGCACCTTGCTTCACAAAGGCAGAGTGCTTTCAGAATGTAGACAAAACGAAAAGGAATACGAATATCTGGGGTTTGGAAGGGGTGCCCCCTTCCATTAAATATGCAAAAAGTCAGGACATGTGCCTGACTTTTTGCACATTGCGGGACGGAAACCCCGCATGAAATGTGGGGTTTATGCGAACTTGCGTCCCGAACCAGGGGGAGCCCACGAGGGGGACATGAGACTGCTTTGCAGGCTCTGGAGTCCCCTTCGTGCCAGCTTGGTGACATAATTCAACAAGCTGAAAGCACCTTGCTTCACAAAGGCAGGGTGCTTTTATTTGTATGAGCGGCGGATAATTTCTTTGATGTGCTTCTCTTTCAGAAAAAATTATTTGAAATTTCCTGTCACAATGTTATCATATCAAACGTGTTATACGTGAAAGGAGTTGATAAGATGAATCACTCAGTACGGCCGACTGATGATGAAGTGCAAGATGTTGTAAATACATATTCAGATATGCTGTTTCGACTATGCTTTACCATGCTTGGAAACAATGCAGATGCGGAGGATGCTGTTTCAGAAACATTTTTGCGGTACATAACCAAAGCGCCCTTCTTTCACGGAGAGGAACATAAAAAGGCTTGGCTTATCAGGGTTGCAACGAATATCTGCAATGATATGCACCGCTTTCACAGAAGACACGATTACATTAATTTTGACGATATATCAGGATATTGCAGCACTGAAACGGAAAGTAGTGTTTTAGAAGCAGTGATGCGGTTGTCTGCAAAATATAAATCTGTGATTCTTTTGTTCTATATAGAAGGATATAGAACAGAAGAAATTGCAGAAATTCTGTCAATATCCCCATCAGCGGTCCGTAAACGGTTACAGTATGGACGAAATTTATTGAAACTTGAATATGGAAAGGAAAATATAGTATGAAGCAAAATGAATTAAAAAACGCAATAAACAATATAGAGCTATCGCAAGAGAGAAAAAACAGAATAGTATCAAGAAGCGTTATGGCAAATCGGGAAAAGGAGAGATATTTTATGAAATCAAAAAAGAAATTTACTCTGATAGCAATCGCGGCTACCCTGGTATTGGGGATAACAGTTTTTGCTGCAAATAGCGTTGTTACAAGTTGGATTGGAAGATCATCGTCTACCCCTGATTATACGTCACTTCCGACAGTGGAACAATGCATCGAAGATGTTGGCTATACGCCTATTTTAATGGATACTTTCCAAAACGGTTATGCTTTTGTTAGCGGGAACATTATAAAAAATGAACTCCAAGATGATAACAATCGCTCCGTAAAGAAATACAAGTCACTTACGTTCCGATATGAAAAAGATGGAGATGAAGTCATATTCTCACAGGACAATGGTAATACAGAATTAGAGACCAATGGTGACGTTGTTGCAACCGTAAATGGTATCGATATTTATTATTACAGCTATACAAACAAGGGCGTTCCGGTAGGCTATGTCCAGACGGAGGAAGACAAACAAGCGGAAGAAAATGGCGAGTTGGTCTTCAGCTACGGCGCAGATGAGGTACGGATTGATGAGGTACCATCTGTTTCATGGACTTCGGAAGGCACACATTATAATCTTATGCAGATCAATGGGCAGCTGTCTGTAGACGAACTCACGCAGATGGCAAATGAAGCAATTTTAGCACGGTAATATAACAATGTGGGAGAAGAAACTGCGCGCACGAGCACAGTCGCCTTCTCCCCATCTCTTTTTATGAAACTTTGGTAGCAGTATGCCGCTATTCAATGCAAGTGTTTGCCTTTCGGTCAAAACATACCTGCATGGGAAGATGGCTGCACCCGGCGGCACTTCCCGGCCTACTTGCTTATAGCTGGGTTAGGCATGGACTGCTGTGAACCTTAGATTTATCATTGTCAATTGAGGATAAAATCGTCAATGCGAACCGGCTGCCAGTTTATGTCTCTGGGGGAAGCATTGTGATATAGCGCGAGTTCTTCCCCTTCCAAAACGACCTTAAATTCATAGTTTGCTTCCTTCGGCTCCAGATATTCCCTTTTGAGTTGTTCATAGCTTGCTAAATTTCGCTCTTTTGCTTCCCGGATATAGCCCACCGTATCGGGGTCTTTGTCAAAATTTTTATGCGTCATGGTATAGAAAAACGTCGCTTCGTTATCGGTTTGCTGCCAATCGGAGATTTGAAGATTCAATATCTCATAATACGGCGAATATACACGGTAAAATTCCTGCGCTAAATACAAAACAGTTTTTGCATACAGCGTATCTACAGGAAAATCATAGGAAATATCAGAACGCAGAACCCATTTATCATCGACTCCGCCTATCAGGCTACAGCGGGCGTATTTTCCGGAGTATTCCTGGATTTGGATAACGCCGCTTTCATTTTCAGAATAAACATCCTCTTTATCAGCGCTGTTCAATACAATCGCATTGGTAATTACCCCATAATTCGGTTCAGAAAATTGCTTCGCATCAAATGAAATATCCTCTCCGCTGACAAAACCGCATACAGGCGGAGTCTCCATAATCGGTAATTGTACAAAATACAGATTGTTGTCAAGCGTTTCTACAATTTGGACCACATCATTTTTGTGAAGCGCAAAGGCAGTCTGCGTTTTTTGCTCGTCCGCGTACAGCGTGGCATCTTGAACCACAATAGCGGTTGCGTCAGGCAGCGTTGGAGTGCTCCCTACGGCATTGGTAAGGCAAACGGCAGCTACTGCAACGGCTATAATAATAATTGTAATACTCCATAGTACCTTTGGTTTTTTGAAATACGCCATATACTTGATTCTCCTTTCTACCTCTTTTTCACCGTTTTGAAGGGCAGTGGTGCCAAGCACAAATTTATTTTTTCTAAGGGCGGTTTTGAGCAGCAGAGTTGCGTATTCTTTTTTATTTTCGGTATATTGCAGCACGCGCTGGTCACAGTATACCTCAATGTCGCGGCGCAGCACGAAAAAACAGTACCATATCACAGGATTAAACCAATTCAGACACAGGACAAGCATCGCAATCCAAATAATGACACTATCGCCGTTTTTTAAGTGACAAAGCTCGTGCAGGATGATGTTTTTCGTTTCGGCAAGAGAATATCCACTAGGCAAAACGATTTTCGGCTTTATCATACCCATCAACATGGGCGTGTCATTACCGGATACCATTTGGACACGTCTTTTAATATGAAGCGTCTTTTTGCACTCGTTCAACAAATGCAGTGTTGTTTCATCACAAACACTGCCGCGCTTCTTTACCTTGCGTACTTGTATGGCGTATACCAGTAAGAAATAAAGTAACAAAGCCGCTGCGCCAATGCCCCAAATGGTGAGGCCAAAACGTTCCATATTCAGACGTTTGGGAGCGTCGGTGTCAATGAATGCAGATTCCGCCGCCGGCTGCACCTCGATTGTGGGAGCGGCAGTTTCATTTTGTGCTGGTTGTGCGGTCGTTTGTTCGTAGGAATAGTCTGTCGGAATCGCATTAAAAACAGAAAACGCACTCTGCGGTAGGGAGGGCATGAGCAATCGAATGAGCAGTACCGCCCAAATACAGACCTGCCATTTTGCCGATAATTTATTTTTCAAAATGCGTTTGAAAAGCAGCAGGATTATTGCGGTAACGGTTAGATACACCGTTGTTTGCATGAGAAAATTCATACATTGTTCCCTCCCTCCATTTTTTCAATCATCTCCATCAGCTGTTTGGTTTCTTCCTCCGAAAGATTGCTTTCAGAAGCAAGATTTGTCATCAGCATTTTGACAGACCCGTTGTAGATGCGGTTGATGAAATGACGGG
>CBCTHD010000244.1:0-4409 GCA_965146615.1 uncultured Clostridia bacterium | reverse complement strand
GGAAATTTAACTTAAATTTTTGATGGACGGCTTTCCCGCGCTTCCGGCAACTTGTGAAGCGACCATGCTGCAAGGGTATCTCTGCTGCGCGCCCGTGGTGCGCATTCGCAGCAAGGAAACCGCCGGACAAACCAGCTATAAACTTTGTTTCAAAGGGCAGGGCACTCTGGTGCGGGAGGAAATTGAGCTCCCCATTGACGCGGATACCTTCCGGCGGCTGTGTAATCTGCTTCCCGGCGCGTTAATCCGCAAAGAATGGAAAACCTATGCGCTGGAAGGCGGGCTGACGCTGGAATGCAGCTTAGTTGATGCCGGCACTCCTGAGTCGTTTTATTATGCGGAAGTGGAGTTCTCCACCGTCCAGCAAGCACGCGCATTTGTGCCCCCTTCTTATTTTGGAAAAGAAGTGACGGAAGACCCCTCCTATTCCATGAATCAATATTGGCGGCACACCCGTTTGCAGGAATATTAACTCCATTTTTCTCTTAAAAAGAGATTTTATCATAAATTGACGGCGGCAGAAAGGGGATATTTTATGGAAAACACACCGCTTTTAACAACGAAACGACTGATTTTGAGAAGATTTACAACTCAAGATATAGAAGCGGTTTTTCACCTCTATCACGATCCGGAGGTCAATACTTTTTTGCCCATGTTTCCGCTGCAAACATTGGCGGAAGCAGAGCGGCTTGTCCATCAAACTTATTTCAAAGACTATCAAGCAACCAACAATCATCATTATGCTATTTGCCTGAAATCAGACAATGTTCCAATTGGAGCGGTTCATGTGAGCGGCGGAGAAAGCCACGATGTCGGTTATGCCCTGCGCAAAGAGTTTTGGCATATGGGTATTGTAACGGAAGCGTGCCGTGCTGTCATTGAAATGCTGCGTTTCTCTGGTATGCCGTTTGTTACGGCAACTCATGACATTAACAATCCCAGAAGCGGCGAAGTAATGAAAAAAATCGGAATGACCTACCGGTATTCTTATGAAGAACAGTGGCAGCCCAAAAACAGATTGGTCACCTTTCGGCTCTATCAACTCAATTTTACTGTCCCGCCGGACTATGTTTACCGTACCTATTGGGATACTGCTTCTGTTCATTGGATTGAAAAAAATCTTTGATGAAATCCATGATTACAAAACAAGGATGACGCATGTGTTGAATGCATGTCGGTATCTTAAAGATGTTTTTATCATTTCAACCGTTTCAAAAGTAATATACCATAATATATTCTTCGACATTTTCATCTATGATTTGAAACCCTACCTTTTGATACATCCGCAGCGCATCATTATCCTTTTGAACAGCAAGGGACGCCTTGCGATACCCTTTACTTTTTAGCAGGACAAGCATCTGCCGCATCATCTCTGTACCAATGCCATATCCGCGGTATTCTTTGTAAAGAGAAATGGCAAATTCCGGCGTATCCTCTCCCGTATCACCATATCCGGCGATATTTCTTACCCAGACAGCACCTACCACTTTTCCACCCACTTCGGCACACAGACAGGCATCGTCCTTCTCTGTGCCAAAATCTTTGATGTATATCTGTAGAGCCGGGTCATTGATGATAGTTCTGGGTGCCAAGTGGTTCTCATCTCTTTGAAAAATAGCTTCATACAGAAAATCAGACAGCAACGGATATTCCTGTTCTTTCATTTCGCGAATACAATATTTCATTGTTCCCTCCAATTATCCTCCGTGAATCGTCAATATTTTTATGTTTCCGGCGGCAAATTTTCTTCTTCCGTTTTCTTTTCTACCAACTCATTGCCAACAGTACTGCCAAATCGAATGATATTCTTTCCATATCGTCCACGTATTGTATCCATTGTACGCTCCAAATTTTCCAGTTGTTGCTGTTTTTTTCCTTCCGTATCCTCCCAGAAGGTCAGTTGCTGCACCTGATTTTCCTCCTGCAGTTGTGCCGCCGTGACGGAAATCAGCCGCACCGGCATTCCCGGTCTCCAAAATGTCCCAATGAGTTCCATTGCCGTTTTGGCAATTTCTCCTGCCAGATTTGTTGCACGCGATAATTTCTTCTGTTTAGAGCGGTCATGAAAATCCGGGTCGCGCAGTCCGACCTGAACGGTGGTGCATTTTTTGTGATGCTCCCGCAGGCGTCCTGCTACGGTATCCGCCAAAAACACCACACCGGATCGAATTTCTTCCGTCTGCGTCAAGTTTCGTTTAAACGTCATGCTGTTGCCTACCGATTTAATTTCCCGCTGTTCTTCCACATAAGCGACTTCCCGCGGATCTTCACCATTAGCATATGCGTAAATGGTTTCACCCATTTTCCCCAGTAACCGTTTGACAACGGCTTCATTACTTTCCGCCAGCTGTCCGATGGTTTCTACGCCAATGCTCTTCAGTTTTTCCTCCGCGGCGCGCCCCACTAAGATCAGTTGTGAAACCGGCAACGGATACAAAAGCTGCTTGTAATTTTGCCGCGTAATCACCGTTGTCGCATTCGGCTTTTGATAGTCGCTGCCCATTTTGGAAAATATCTTGTTAAACGATACGCCGACGGATATGGTCAACCCAAGTTCCTGTTTCATGCGCCGGCGCAATTCGTCTGCAATCTCTTTGCCGCTGCCAAACAACCGCTGACTTGCTGTTACATCCAACCAAGATTCGTCTATGCTGCACGGTTCCACCCGGTCTGTATACTCCCGGTAAATTTCATTTGCCAATTTGGAATAGTGGGCATATTTCTCGTGATGCGCGCGCAGCAGTATCAAGCCCGGACATTTTCGTTTCGCCTGCCAAACAGTTTCCGCTGTTTTCACACCATATTGCTTGGCAATTTCGTTTTTTGCCAAAATGATACCCCGCCGGCTTTCCGGATCGCCACAGACAGCAAATGGTTGGTTTTGCAGCTCCGGATGCTCCAGACCTTCCACAGAAGCATAAAACCCATTCATATCACAATGCAAAATGACACGCTCCATATGCCGACCTCCCTTTTTCTGTGTTTTTTGCGCTCTACATCGCATATATATAGTATAAACACCATTGACCCGGATTAGTAGTCCTGCTAGCCTGTGGTCAATTATTATGGTTTAGAAAGGATGGACCAACTATGAATGAACACTATCCATTTCAATTAATGCCGCTGCCCTATCCCTACAATCTGTTGGAGCCTTATATCGACACCCAGACAATGCATCTGCACCACGACCGGCATATGAAAGCATATGTAGATAAACTCAACGAGCTGTTAGCTCCGTATCCGGCTTATCAGAGCTGGTCCTTGACGCAACTTGTGACAAATTATAACCGTTTACCTTCCGCTATTCGTGAAGACGTTAAAAACAACGCCGGCGGCGTTTATAACCACCAATTCTATTTTCGAAACATGACCATTCCCCGCCAGCAACGTCCGGAAGGCGCTTTCAAAGAAGCATTGGAAAAAAAGTTTGGATCCATTGATGACTGGAAATCCGCTATGAAGCAGGCGGGCTTAAAGCGGTTCGGCTCCGGTTGGGCGTGGCTCGTCATGGATAGAGCCAAAAATTTAAAAGTGATGTCCACAGCCAATCAAGATTCACCGCTTGCACAAGGTCTGACGCCGATCATGTGTATTGACGTTTGGGAACACGCTTACTATCTCAAATACAAAAACATGCGGGACCAGTATATCGACTATTGGTGGAACGTCGCGAATTATGCATTTGCACAGGAACAGTGGGCACGGTAACAGTCAATACAGAGCGGGAGAAAATCCCGCTTTTTTTGTTGCTTTGCTCCCCTTCTGCTTCTGTTATCATTTCCGTTTCACCACCGCGAATAGCAACCGTTTGTTTATCCTTTCACCTTTTGCTGTCCCACCGGACAACAACGCATACAGATGCCACAGACACTGCCCCTTCCTATTTTTTGAAAATGCCGCTTCATATATTCAGAACAAGCCGGACGGTCCACCAATTCTAGTGTAGGATTTTGCGCATCAAACGCCCTGCCGCTGATTGCCATTGCAGGACAAAGTGACACGCATTTTCCACAGCCGATGCACCCACCGCCCGGCTGCTGCTCCTTCTCCAATGGCATGTCCGTCAAAACAGTTGCCAGCCGTACGCGCGGACCATACTGGTTGGAAAGAAACAACGCGTTTTTTCCAATGCCTCCCAGTCCGCTGAGCCGCGCTGCAATTTTATGCGGAAACAGCCCTTGATACCCATTGATACTCTGGGACGCTGCAACCGGAAGGTAACGGAACCCGCACTGTTCGATATATTGTCCCGTCTTGAGCGCCAGTTGGTCAAGCAATGCATTGACGGTTCGATAATGGTGAAAATAGGCGTGTGTCGGTTTATCTGTAATAGTGTCCACCACAGCATCCGACAGCTTCACCACGATGCTGACTGCATATCCCAGCGGCAGTACCGCTTGATATTCCGG
>CBCTHD010000243.1:0-4413 GCA_965146615.1 uncultured Clostridia bacterium | reverse complement strand
ACTCCTCAATCTCACGGCTCATATCCAGATAAAATTCGCGCGCCATCTTGCCGCGCTGTTTTTCATCATCCGCAACATACATTGAATTCATACTGATATACTTTGCGTCCCTTCTGCTGTCAGGATATATGTATAAATTTTCCTTTCCGACCAAATCCATGAAATCCTCAAGCAACTGAATATCGTGCATATATGCTTTTGGAACAAAGTAATGATGTCCTCTTGCCGAGATACTGATCGCCTTCATCCGTGCGATATATTTTTCTGCAAGCGTTTCAATACTGCGGTTTCCCAAACAATCCTGATAGAGTTCAAATAACTCCTCAGCCTGTCTGAAATAGCCCCGTATATCCCTGTCGGAAGAATAATCCACATCAGAAAGTTCCATGATTCGGCTTTCCTTATTCAAAACAAAGTTCGCAAGCTTTTTGTATGTATTCGTTGTATCGTCTAAGGTTTCTTCAACAAGCTCACGGGAAATGATATTATCCTCCGTTTTCTTGTTGTCCCTGCAATAAATCCTCACAACCTTTTTCTCATCATTGACCGTTTCAACGATTCTGTCATAGATAGAACCTGTCGCACTTCTGTACGCATCGGTAATGGATATTCTATCGTTTACCTCAATAGGAAACTCAATCTGCTGACAGATATCTTTTACACGGTCGGCTTTGACAACAAGGTTTGGCAAGGAGTAGTACATATACTTACCCAAGACTTCCGCCGACGTCCCGTCGCCTGTTTTTATCGCCATAAAATTTTCCATTTTAACACTCATACTCGTTTAACCTCCTAAACTCAAGCAACCGCAAGCTGCGGCTGCATACTCATTGTTTTTGCATGGAAATAATCGTCTAATCCTTTGTACTTCGGATTCCATGTGCAGCCTTTGTGACCGACGCCAATGTTTGTCAAAGCATTCCTAAGCACAATTAAAGCCTTCTTGACTTCGGGATTATAGAGTTTATCCATATCCAACGCTTCATAAACCGTCTCAATATTAAGCGTTTGAATAATCTCCGGCAAATACCCAATTGCGTTTACACCGGGAATCGCTATAAATAGCTGCCCGTTTGACAAAACGCTGGTGATATCCGCTTTCATGGCTCCCTCAACCAAACAAGCCTCTTTTGCACCCGTATCGCCGACAACATGAATCCAAGGTTTGGCTCCCGTCCCGTTTGGGAAATGTTTGCTTGAAAACCACCTGAATTTCTTTTCATCGGAATCAGGCGGAACATCCAAACGCATTTGCAGCCCTTGAATATATCCTTCGTGATTGCAGACCGGAACAAAAATTCCGCCGCATTTTTTAAAATACATCTGCACATCGCCATATTCGTCAATGTAAAAGCCGGGAATACCCACAAGATTGTGCATGGATGCGAGTTTTTCCAAAACCTCGCGTCGGAACACACGATCCGTTGGGATACTCCGATACATAAACTGATGAATTTGGCTGAAGGACAAGCCTCGGTTTTCAAGGTTATCCCGGTGCTGTCTGTCAAGCCTTAACATACTCAAAAAATCATAATACACCGTATGTCTTTCTTCCAGCGGCCTGATAGGCGATTCGGTATTCTCACAAAATGATATGACATTCGGTTTATAGTACACATCTTTTCCGCTTAAAATATGGTACGCCTCTTTATTGCTTACTCCATTGATTTTAGCGAAAAGGGAAACGCTGTTTCCCTTTTCACCGCATCTAAAGCAATGAAACCGTTCCATTTTGCGGTTCAACCCCAAATGGTATTTACGATCACCGCAAAACGGGCATTGTGCTTTAAACTCAACTCCGCCTGTATTTCTGTTATAAAACTGTATCCCGCAATTCTTCGCAACTTCTATGATGTCAAACTGCTCATACTCAAATCCCATATTAAGCAGCCTCCTTCATTTGTATCGGCGTTCTTTGCGGGCATTGAACCGTAAGTCCATTACTCCTCGCATAAGCCAGCAGAACCTGTCCGCACACGCCGTCAAGCTTTGTGGTAATACATTCCGCGTTGTCAATAAAGGTAGGATACGCAAGCCCGGTAAGCCTTGCTAAAAGATTCGCAACCTCCAATCCTGCTTTGATTTTTTCAGAGGCTGAAAGCCAGCGATAGTCTTTGCCGTCATAGGTGAATTTAAAATCATCTTTCAGTTCCCCTGTTGTTTTGACTAAGCTAAACAAGCTGATGGCCGCCCTGTTCATCTTGAGTGGTTTCAAGGTGAGTTCGGCTCTTTTCGCTGCAAACAAATTTGCAGCATTGATAAGCTTTTGCAGCGCAGCCTCTCTTGTTTTTGCATTCTCAAGCCCTTTTTCAATCGCTTTAAGTTTGGCGGGAATTTCATCCGCTTTTGTAAGCAGTTCTACCTCTTTGCCAAACTCCTCAGCCTGCTTTCTAACCATGACAAGTTCAGAGTATTCTTCTTCCGTAAGATTACCAAGCCTTATTTTATCCTCCAGCATTGCAATATCGGTGACATCTCCTGTGTTATATGCAGCAAGCTCCGCCTCAATCCGTTTCAAATCTTCCTGACGGAATTCTTCAAACTTTGCTTTGCTCTTTTCATCAAGCGCAAGCAAGTCCTTATATGCCGATACAACCCCTTGGCCTTTTAATGTCAGTTCCTCATATTGCTTTTTCAGTTCTCCGACAATCCGGCTGAGGTTTTCCTCCGTAACCACAGTAAAGCAAGTTGGACATTTATCTCCGACCTTGATGCTTTTAGCCTGTGAAATAACCTTTTCACGCTTTTCTTTCATCGCAGTGATTTCAGCCTGCACTTTAGCAATTTCGCCTGTAAGTTTTGAAACATACTGACGGTTTTGCGCTTCAGTCTGCTTAGCAAACAGTTTTTCACGCTTGCCGTCAGACAATGAGGCTGAAATCTGTGCTTGCCTTGCCTTCAAAGTTTCCACATCAATACCCTCGAATTGTTTTTTCTCCAATGCTTCTTTTTTAGAAACAATTTCCTCGCCTTTTTTGATTACCTCGTCAACCTTAGCCTCGCTTTCCCGCTGCTGCGTTTTAAGCAAATCCGCCTGGCCGTCAAAATAATTGCGGTCATTTTCAATTTCTTTTAATTCCTCCCGTTTTTTCTTAATGTAGTATGCAGGATCTAAAAGGCTTTCATTTTCAAGTAATTCCCGAGTGCTTTCGTCTAAAAGCGCAAGCACATCCTCGCTCGATATAGGCGGAAGGAGCTTTTGTAAAAACTCCCTGCCTTTTGTCGCAACTTTTTCAATGAAATAAAGAGGATTGAAGATGGAAAGGAAGATATCCTTTTCCGCAAACAGTTCCGTAACATCCTGCTGCCTGAGCTGCAAGGTATCAAACGTGATTGCCGTCAAGTCCTTTTGCCGCCGGCGCGTAAGGGTATGCACTTCGCCGTTTTCATCGACAAACTTAACCTCTACACACATTTCCTTCGACTCGGTATTTTGCAGTCTGTCGCTGCTGTGCTCGCCCCAAAACGGGCTGCCGCAGAACGCATAGGAAATTGCATCCGCAATCGTTGTTTTCCCTTCGCCGTTTGAGCCGGATATATACGCGATACGGTCCAAAGTTACCTCATAAGCCTCTTTAAATCTCTTAAATCCCTCCATCTTAACACTGAGAATACAAAATTTCTTTATTTGTTCCCTCATACAATGAACCTCCTGTTTGTTTACGCCGCAATCTCGTAGGAATCAAGCACGACATATTCGCCGTAAGCATTTTTGCCCCTGCGTCCTTTGACATTCCGCAGTTTTGTTCCCACTTTAATGTTAGGATCAACGCCTTGCATAAAAGCAGTATTACTATTTCCGTCTTTGAAAATAATAAATTTGCTCTGCGCTTTTTCGCCTTCTCCCTGTACGCGCACATCCTTAATTTCATAGATATTATTAGTCTGCGGTGCGGCAGCTTGTCCGTTTGAAGCCTGTCCGTTTTGAGCAGGCGCTGCAGGCTGTTGATTGGAATTCGGTTGTTTCTGTGTTGCTTTCTTTCCGTCAGCATTTACCTGCGTTCCAAACACTTCCGCAACAATCCTGTTGTATTCATATTCCAGCTTGTCCCTTACGGCTTTGTCAGAATCGTCAACAACAAAACTTCTGCCTTGCCTTTTGGCTTTCACCCATACAGGTTTCATTTTATACATATATCTGCCGACATTCCATTTTACAGCAGACCGCTTAAAGGCGTCGGAGATACCGCCCTTGATGGATTCAACGTCGGTATTTTCAGCTCCGTCCGATTTATCAATCCACTCTTTGCGTTCCTCATCATAAATAGATAAGACGCAAATCTGCGACTGTATCTGCTTGGTTGTAACTTTGCCTTTGTCCTCAACTTTTTCAACATATGTATGCCAGGGGGTATAACTGTCTTTCCAGTTGTTCTGACCTACAACACTGTCAAGCCGGTCTGCGATAGCTCT
>CBCTHD010000242.1:0-4437 GCA_965146615.1 uncultured Clostridia bacterium | reverse complement strand
ACAGACACCGCAAAAGCGGCGGAGACAGCGGGTGCGGATGCGGTTTCGCTGATTAACACGCTGACGGGCATGGTGATTGATATTCACACGCGCCGCCCCATTTTGCACAACAACATCGGCGGACTTTCCGGCCCGGCGGTGAAGCCGGTTGCGGTGCGCATGGTGTGGCAGGTGCGCCAGGCGGTGAATATTCCAATCATCGGTATGGGCGGTATTTCCAGCGGCGAAGACGCGGTGGAATTTTTGTTGGCAGGCGCGAACGCTGTTGCCGTGGGGACGCGCCATTTTGTGGACCCCATGGCGTCGGTGCATGTGATGGAGGGTATCAAAAAATATATGGAAGCATATCATATAGAGCGGGTCTGTGACCTGACAGGGAAGGTGCAGCCCTATTGATGAATGTGAGGTGACAGCGGTGACAACGCTGATTTTTGTGCGGCATGGAGAAGCAGAGGGAAATGTACAAAAAATTTTTCATGGTTGGCACAATTCCGATTTGACGGAAAATGGACACCGCCAGGCGGAGCGCACGGCAGAATATTTGGCGGATGTGCCGATTGACATACTCTATGCCAGCGATTTGAAACGGACCATGGAAACGGCGGGCTACATTGCACGAATGAAACACATGGAAATTCACCCCGACAGCCGGCTGCGGGAAATCTTTGGCGGAAAATGGGAAAACGTGCCCTGGGCGCAGCTGCCGGAGAAATTTCCTGAAGCGTACGAAAATTGGCTGAACTATCCGCATAAACTGATTATGCCGGATGGGGAGTCCATGCCGGATTTTCAAAAACGGTTGGTGGAAGCGGTGGAAGAAATCGCTGCGCGGCATGTGGGACAACAAGTGTGCATTGTGACGCATGGAACAGCGATCAAAGCGCTACTCTGCCATTTTCGGAAACTGCCGCTTTCGGAATTTCCAAACCAAAAATGGTGCGACAATGCGGCAGTGACCGTCGTGGAGGCAGAAAATGGGGAATACAACGTCACAGTGGATGGATATAACGAACATTTAGGGGATTTAAGCACATTGGACAAACAAACCT
Organism: uncultured Clostridia bacterium; assembly: GCA_965146615.1. Taxonomy (GTDB): domain Bacteria; phylum Bacillota; class Clostridia; order RUG12999; family RUG12999; genus JAAWTG01. The sequence goes on along the minus strand of CBCTHD010000242.1, from coordinate 3,388 downwards.
GGTGGTGGGGTATTCCTGACGACTAATGAAAGAAAATCTTTGATATGATAGAAATTGCAGCAATGGCTGTATGACGGTACAATGTCATGCAGCCGTTTATTGCATAAATAGTTTGGAAAGGAAGATTGTCACATGAGAAAAAGAATGATTGCGTGGATTACGGCGGCTGTCCTGATGGTTTCTGCCCTGCCGATGTTGGTTATGGCGGAAAATACAGAGACATATGCCACGCGCGGGCAGGTTGTGGACATGTTGCTGGGCGCGGCGGATGATTACACGCCGAATTTGGAAAAAAGTATGATTGTGAAAGGGTATGAAGATGGCACCATCAAGGAGGAACAGTACATAACGCGCGCAGAGAGTTTTGTGATGATTAGCCGTGCATTCGGTTCGCTGCCTACCCCGGTGGGCAACGATGCACGTATCAGTCCGAAAAACGTACAGTATGACGGCGTACCGGATTGGGCGCGGGCGGACGTGGAAAATTTGGTGAATGGCGGCGTTTTAATCGGGTCCGACGACGGACTGCTGCACAGAGACGACAACGTAACAATAGAACAGGTCACGACAGTGATTCGCCGCATCTGGGCGCTGATGGGCAGCAATTTAAAAGATGATTATTATGCAACGGTGAACAAAGAGGAATTGGACAACAGCACGATTGACGCAGGAGAAATTGCGGCCGGCGGGTTTAATGAATTGCAAAAGGCAACCGATCAAAGGGTGGCGGGAATCATACAGGAAATCGTGCAAACGCCTCAGACAAAAGGGTCAAAAGAGCAGAAAATCCGCGATTTCTATTTGAATATTATCGATATGCAGGCGCGCAATCAAGCGGGGCTTGCGCCGATTCAGCCGTATTTAGACGAATTGGAGCAAGTGCAGACCGTAGACGAAATGAACGCGCTACAGCTGAAAATGGCAAAGGAACTGTCCATTGGCGGCTTGCTGGAATTTGGACTGGGCGTAGACGCAAATGACAGCAATCAATATGTCCTGTATGTTCTGGGACATACACCCAACCAGAGCAAAGAGGAATATCAGGATATGTACTCAAAAAATATGACAGCATACCGGACCTATTTAGAAAAACTGTTGATGCTGAGTGGAGAGTCGGCGGAGCAGGCAGCAGCGGGCGCGGAGACATATCTTCAGTTTGAAAAAACGCTGGCGCAGAGTCAGATGGACAGACAGGACTACGCGGATGTTGATAGTTCCTATCATGTCTATTCAACGGCGTCCATTCGGGAGTTGTTTCCAGCCATCGATATCGATGAATTGCTACAGGCATTTGATTTAAGTACGCCGGAAACCATGATTGTGCAGGATGAAGGACTGCTGAAAGCCTATAGCACATATGTGAATAATGAACAGATTGACTTGCTGAAAGTGGAAACAAAAATTGCATTGCTGCTTCGGTACGGCAGATTTTTAAATCAGGAATTTGCAGACCTATCTGACGAATATCAGGCTGCTGCTTATGGTATAGAAGGCAGCAAAACGTGGGAAGAGCTTGCCGCCACGTATGTACAAAGTTTGATGAGCGACTATCTGGGAGAAATGTATGTCGAAAAATATTTTTCTGAGGAAGCGAAGCAGGATGTAGAAGCCATGGTTCAGAAATTCATTTCCGTTTATGAAAACCGTATTCGGAACCTTGACTGGATGACGGACACAACAAAAGCCATGGCATTGAAAAAGCTGGAGACCATGACGTATAAAATCGGGTATCCCGATTCTTGGGAAACTCCAATGGACAACGTGGAAATCAAAAGCGCGGCAGAAGGCGGCAGCTTTTTTGACAACTATCTCGCAATTGCAAAGGAAAGTGTAAAGGAACAGGCAGCCATGCAAAATCAGCCGGTGGATAAAAACCAGTGGCAGTTAGCGGCATATACAGTGAATGCCTATTACAATCCCAGCGCCAATGAAATTGTGTTTCCGGCAGGGATTTTGCAGGCGCCTTTCTATGATATTGATGCAAAGGAGGAGACCAATCTCGGTGGAATCGGTATGGTCATTGCCCACGAGATAACCCATGCCTTTGATAATAACGGCGCGAAATATGATGAAAATGGGAATGCGACCAATTGGTGGACAGAGGAGGATTATACGGCGTTCCAAGCGTTGTGTGACAGCGTTGTAGCATTTTATGACGGTCAGGAAGCCGCGCCCGGTATCACGATGAACGGCGCATTGACCCTCAGTGAAAACATTGCAGATATTGGCGGCATGAGCTGTGCGCTGGAAGTGGCTTCTCAACTGGAAAACCCGGATTATGACGCATTTTTCCGTAGCAATGCAAAGATTTGGGTTATGACCACCTCCAGAGAATATCTGGATATGTCGAGCAAATTGGATTATCACAGTGCAAACAAAATCCGCACAAACCGCGTCGTGGTGAACTTTGATGAATTTTATCACACCTACGACATCCAAGAAGGAGATGGCATGTTTGTGCCGGAGGCAGAACGAGTGAAAATCTGGTAGAATTGAATCAAAAGGGCCGGAAGAAATTCCGGCCCTTTTTGCGGCAATTTATCAAATGAAAAAGGAAATTATAGATATTAGAGAGTAGGACATGCTCTGTTTTACTCTCTTGCACCGGTATATTTATCCAAAATTTTTGCGAAAGCAAAGCGGCGTTGTACCCTCGCGCTGCCGGAATATCCGTCCGAAGTAGACGGGGTCATGAAAGCCGACCAGGGCGCTGATTTCGCGGACTGTGAGGTCTTTTCGGCCCACCAGAAATTCTTTCGCTTTTTGAAGGCGCACGCTGAGCAAAAAAGAAAACGGGGTAGTGCCATACTCCCGGCGAAAGACACGGCACAGCGCATATTTGCTCATTTTTGCTTGTTGCGCCATATCGTCCAGAGAGAGGTCCATCGTATAATGTTCACAAATCCAAGTGCGTAAGGGTTCCAATTCATTTGCCATGGCAGCGTTTCCTTCTTCAAAAGTATCCATGAGGAACCGGTATAGCAACGCGGACAATAGGGGGGCGGACGCATTATGCGCTGCGGCTTCCAGCAAGGCTTGATGCTGTTGACGCAGAAGAGAAAAGCGACGGGGAGAAAACTGGATAACCGATTGCAGCGAAAAATAATCCAGCATACCATCGGCGCCCATGCCGTCAAAACAAACCCAGCGAGTTGTGAACGGTTCCTCAGCTGCGCTGTAACAGTGGGGCGTGTTCCGGCGGATAAACCAGAAGTCGCCTTGTTGCAGCGGAATCGCTTTTTCTTCATATTCCAACAGGCCCGCGCCGTGTGTGACAAAGATAAGTTGGTGAAAGGGAAAGCCTTCCTGCCGGACAATGGTTTCCTGATTTTCTTGTCGGCCGACGCCCACCAGACAGAGCGGCAATAATTTTTCTGATTCGCCCAAT
>CBCTHD010000241.1:0-4438 GCA_965146615.1 uncultured Clostridia bacterium | reverse complement strand
TGCATAAAAAAGCGAAAGTTTTGGAAAAATAAAAGAAAAAACACAAAGAAATGACTTGACAAATCAATAAAATTGCAATATAATAAATAAAAAGAAAATTTCCGAAAAGACTGTGAACGGAAGAGTAGACTGCGATGGTAGTTTCAGAGAGCCGCCGGCGCTGGAAAGGCGGTACGGATTTGCAGAGGAAGAACCTCCGGGAGTCGCTGACCCAAAGAAGTTGTTCGAGTAGGCTCAGCCGTGTTTGGCACGTTACAGCCAAGGGGTATCGCCAGATAAACAGATGGCCGTACCTTGTATGAATAAGTGGGTTTGCAATGGCGCAGGCCAAAACGGGTGGTACCGCGGAAAGAAAGAGACTTAGGCTTTTCGTCCCAATGGAGGGATGAAAGGCTTTTTTTATTGCAAAAAACGGGAGGGTGTTGGTATGAAAAAAACAGAATATTGCGGACTGTTCTCCAAAAAACATATCGGGCAGACGCACACCGTGATGGGATGGGTACAAAATAAGCGGGATATGGGCGGCGTTATTTTTATCGACCTGCGCGACCGGGAGGGCATTTTGCAAGTGGTGTGCAACCTCGCTTACCTACCGGAGGAAATGTTCCACAGCGTAGAGCGGGTACACATGGAATCCGTGCTGTGCGTCAGCGGAAAAATTTATCACCGCGATGAGGAAACTTATAATCCGGCGCTGCAAACAGGTGAAGTGGAGCTGCGCGCCGATACGTTGGAAATCCTGTCCGAGGCAGACCCACTACCGTTTGAGATTGATGACCGCACCAGCGTGCGGGAGGACTTGCGGCTGAAATACCGGTTTTTGGATTTGCGTCGTCCCGTCATGCTGGAACGCTTGAAATTCCGTCATGAGTTGACCCGCGTGGTAAGTCGTTATTTGGACGATAAAGGATTCTTGTCTGTGGAAACGCCCATGCTGACCAAATCCACGCCGGAAGGCGCACGGGACTATTTGGTGCCCAGCCGCGTGCATCCCGGAACGTTTTATGCATTGCCGCAATCGCCGCAGATTTTCAAACAACTGCTGATGGTGGGCGGCGTGGAAAAATATTACCAGGTCAGCCGCTGTTTCCGTGATGAAGACTTGCGCGCAGACCGCCAGCCGGAATTTACACAGGTGGATATGGAGCTTTCCTTTGTAGGGCAGGAAGAAATTTTGCAGCATTTGGAAGACCTGTTTTGCCACCTGATGCGGGAAATGAAAGGAATTGATTTGCCGCGGCCCTTCCGCCGCATGACGTGGCATGAGGCGATGGACCGCTATGGCAGTGATAAGCCGGACTTGCGTTTTGATTTGCCAATTGTTGATATTACGGAACTTGCAGGCGCGTGTGGATTCACCGTTTTTCGCGGCGCTGTGGAACAGGGCGGCGTCGTGCGGGCAATTAATGTGAAAGGAAAAGCGGATTTTACGAGAAGCGAAATTGAGGAGCTGACCCGAAAGGCGTTGTCCTTCGGTGCGAAAGGAATGGCGTGGATTGCGCTTCGTCCGGATGGGGAAATTTATTCTGTTTTGACAAAATATTTTGATGAAACACAAATGCAGCAGTTGCTAGAGCAAGTCGATGGAAAACCGGGCGATTTTATTCTGTTTTGTGCTGATAAACTTTCTACCGTGCGGCGCACGTTGGGCGGACTGCGGCTGGAAATTGCCGACCTGCTGGGACTACGGAAGGAAGAAGATTACCAATTCCTGATTGTAACAGATTTCCCGCAGTTCGAATATTCCGAGGAAGAAGGACGTTTTCTGGCGATGCACCATCCGTTCACCATGCCTTATGAAGAGGATATTCCTTATCTGGTTTCCGACCCGGCGCGGGTGCGGGCACAGGCGTATGATGTGGTGCTCAACGGAATCGAGTTGGGCAGCGGCAGCATTAGAATCCATCGGCGAGACGTGCAGCAGAAGATGTTTGAAGCGCTGGGATTTTCAGAGGAAGAAATTCAGCGGCGTTTTGGGTTCTTTGTCGATGCGTTCCGTTATGGCACGCCGCCGCACGGTGGGTTTGCATTCGGGCTGGATCGTCTCGTGATGCTTCTTTGCGGCGCACCGTCACTGCGGGATGTAATAGCATTTCCCAAAACAAAGGAAGCAGCCTGTTTGATGACGGGCGCGCCGGACGTGGTGGACCGGGAGCAGTTGGAAACGCTGTCCCTGTCCTTAGGATTGCAGGAAGCACAGCAGCGCGCCGGCGATGCGAGCGAAGCAGAGCAAACAGCGCACATTGACGTACAGCGCGTTGCACAGCTGTCCATGCTGTCGCTTTCCGGCGAGGAAGAGGCGGCAATGGAAAAGGATATGAAAGACATCGTCTCGTTTGCCAATTCTTTGGCGCAGTACGATACGGAGGGAATTCCCATGACAGCGCACGTACAGCCAATGAAGAACGTGTGGCGGGAGGACTGCAAGGAAAACAGTTTCAGCAGGGAATCTCTGTTGGCAAACGTTCCGGCACAGGAAGACGGCTATATTTTTGTACCAAAGGTAGTGGAGTAAAGGAGGAAACAGGATATGAAACCAACAGATATGACAGCCGCCCGATTGGCAGCAGCATTAAAAAATAAAGAAGTTTCCTCCAGGGAGGTCACAAGGGACTATCTGGACAAAATTGCCCAGGAGGAGACAAAGATTGGCGCTTATATCACTGTCACGGTGGAAACGGCGATGGCACAAGCACAGAGAATAGATGACGCGCGGGCGAAAGGGGAAGAACTTTCACCGCTGGCGGGCGTACCGGCGGGCATCAAAGACAATATCTGCACCAAAGGAACGCTGACGACTTGTGCGTCCAAGATGCTGTCCAACTTTATCCCGCCCTATCAGGCAACTGTTATGGAACATCTTCAGGACATCGTCATGCTGGGAAAGATGAATATGGACGAATTTGCAATGGGCTCTACGACGGAAAATTCGTGGTACCATGTGACACACAATCCGTGGAAACTGGATCGGGTTCCTGGTGGGAGCAGCGGCGGCAGCGCGGCGGCGGTAGCGGCGGGACTCGCGCCGTTTACCATTGGTTCAGATACCGGCGGGTCTATCCGCCAGCCGGCAGCGTTTTGCGGCGTCGTGGGTATGAAACCGACCTACGGAAGCGTATCGCGTTATGGGCTCGTGGCGTTCGCGTCATCGCTGGATCAAATTGGCCCTCTGACGAAAAACGTTTACGATTCTGCATTGGTGTTGAATGAAATCGTGGGATACGACCGGCGCGATTCCACATCGGTCAACCGAAAATATAAAGATTTCACCAAAAACATCGGCAGAGAAATCAAAGGCAAACGGATTGCCCTGCCCAAAGAATATTTTGGAGAGGGACTTGCGCCGGAGGTAAAAGCAGCGGTACTGGATGCGGCAAAAAAACTGGAAGCACTCGGCGCACAGATTGTGGAGTTATCCATGCCGAGTCTGAAAGCGGCGCTGCCCGCCTATTATGTTATTTCTAGCTCGGAGGCTTCTTCCAATCTTGCGCGATTTGACGGCGTGAAATATGGATTCCGGGCGCAGCAGTATGATTCTGTGGAGGAACTCTACTGCAACACGCGTAGCGAGGGATTTGGCGCGGAAGTGAAGCGCCGCATTATGCTGGGGACGTTTGCTCTCAGTTCCGGCTACTATGACGCCTATTACAAAAAAGCATTGCAGGTGCGAACGCTTATTGTACAGGAGTTCCAGCAAATGTTTGAGCGTTGTGATGCGGTATTGGCGCCCGTTGCGCCGACGACAGCGTATCGAATCGGAGAGAAACGAGCAAATCCGTTGGAAATGTATCTGGGTGACGTTTATACGGTTCCGGTCAATATTGCGGGATTGCCCGCGTTGTCCATGCCCTGCGGTAAGGATGCGGAGGGCTTGCCCATTGGAATGCAGTTAATTGGAAAAGCATTTGAAGAGCAGGAACTGTATCAGATTGCCTATGCGCTGGAAGCGGCGTTGCAGGAAGGAGGAAGGGACTGATGATGCAGGATTATGAAATGGTGATTGGTCTGGAAGTCCATGTGGAGTTGAAAACAGAAACCAAGATTTTTTGCGGCTGCTCTACAGCATTCGGCGCTGCGCCGAATACACAGTGCTGCCCTGTTTGCATGGGGCTGCCGGGTACGTTACCTGTGTTGAATAAGAAAGTCGTGGAATATGCCGTGCGTGCAGGGCTTGCTACCCATTGTACCATAGCGCGCTACTCTAAACAGGACAGAAAAAACTATTTTTATCCCGATTTACCTAAAGCCTACCAGATTTCCCAGTATGATTTGCCGCTATGTGAGCATGGATATTTGGAAATCCAAACGTCGGAAGGAGAAAAACGCATTGGCATCACACGTATTCATATTGAGGAGGACGCCGGAAAATTGGTGCACAAAGAGGGCGGCGGGACGCTCTGCGACTACAACCGCTGTGGTGTTCCACTGATTGAAATTG
>CBCTHD010000240.1:0-4441 GCA_965146615.1 uncultured Clostridia bacterium | reverse complement strand
CGCAAAAAAGGTTATTGGTAAAAAGGCAGCAGAAGAAAGCAAAGAAGACATATCAGCAGCTTTGCAGGGCGCCAATATGGTATTTATTACAGCTTGTATGGGCGGCGGAACCGGTACAGGGGCAGCGCCGATTGTAGCGCAGATTGCGAAAGAAATGGGAATGGTGACGGTTGCGGTTGTAACAAAACCATTTACGGTGGAAGGACGTGCCCGTTACAAACAGGCAGAAGAAGGTATTGCCGTTTTGAAGGAGTATGTAGACTCCATTGTCATTATTCCCAATGATCGTCTGCTTATGATTGCAGATAAAAAGACGACCGTGACAGAAGCGTTTAAAATGGCGGATGATGTATTGCGTCAGGTGGTACAAGGAATTTCAGACGTCATTAAAAATACCGCATGTATTAACTTGGACTTTGCGGATATTAAAACCATTATGCAGGACCAAGGGTTGACCCATATGGGCATTGGTCATGGAAAAGGCGAAGACAAAGTGGAAGAAGCGGTCCGACAGGCAGTGGACAACCCCTTGTTGGAAACCTCTATCAATGGAGCAAAATATGTATTGCTCTATATTGTAGGCGGCAACGATTTCGGGATGTTTGACGCCAATGCGGTGGCAGAAATTGTTCAAAAAGATATTGATGAAGATTCCACGTTCATTTATGGGCTTGGTATTGATGAATCGTTGGACGATGAATTGATTGTTACCATTATTGCAACAGGCTTTGACCATGAGGTTTCGACACCGTTTGGTATGGGTAGACAAAACACAGTGAAAAAAGAAACGGTTCAGGCGCAGCCACAACCGAGCCAGCCGGCTGCAAAACCGCGGGACAAGACGACGGATTACAGAACGTTCATTCAGCAGTTCAGCAATAAAGGGCGCGATTATACATCAACAAATACGTCGGCGATGGGACAAGCTGAAGAGGAAATTGGGGAAGATGAAGAAGGATTTGAAATTCCACCCTGGATGTCTTCCGACCGGTAAATTACATAAATAATTAGATTTTAAAGATACGACAACGTGTGACATACGTTAAAACAAACCGCCAAAAATCTAGACCCGACCATTTCATCGGGGATGGATTTTGGCGGTTTTTGCTGTTTATATGCCGCTGGAAGTAGAAATTTTTTGATAAATAGATTGGATAAATGCTTCCTTTCCGGTCGTATATGCATTTCTATCGTTTGCACAGGTTTCCAGCAGTTTTAATTTTAGCGATTCATATTCCTTTGCGATTTCGTAATGTTGGTTCAAATAATCACGAAAACCAACCAGTAAATCAAATTCTTTTTCGTTTTTGTCATAGCAATGAACATGCCGTAAGGACAGTCCGTGCTTATTGCGCAGTACAAAAAGATGATAATGCTCATTGCTGAATTGTGAACCGCGGTAATCGTAGCCCTGTGAGACAAGGGTATCAATATCCATAGCGCGGATGGATTGAAGTTTTACGGCAATGTCAAGAATCGGTTTTGCACAGATTGCAGCAATAGCAGTGCTGCCGACGTGTTGAATATCCAAGAGGTTATCTTGCAGACAGGATTGTAATTGTGTTTTTACTGCCAAAAATTCCGTATCCCATGCGGAATTATGCGGCAGAAGGATTACCTGGGAACGTGCTACACCTTCCATGGATTACCCCTCCTTTTGATACGTATGTCAAATAAAATGGCGGCGCTATGCACTGATTGTTTGCGCCAGGTTATTTCTTGTTACACGCCGTCTTATGATAAAATAGGCGATAATACAGGCTGTCGATGAGATAAGCCAACTGATGGGATAGACCCACATCAGGGTCGTAAAAGATGGCGCCAGCGGGAACACGAGATAGACCCACAAAAGCCTGAAAGCGCAGGAACCGGCAAATGAAATCAGCGCTGGGGTAAGAGAATAGCCTAGACCGCGCATACTGCCGGAAAGTACATCCATAAAGACGCTGATAAATTGCATGACGAGACAATATTTCATGCGAATCAGTCCGATTTCAATGACCGCGGAATCCGTTGTATAAAAACGCAGCGCACCTTTGCCGGCAAAGAAAAAGGTGAGACTCAAGGCGGTAGAAAACGCAAAGCCCATCAATAGACAAAGCTGTGTAACGCGCCGACACCGGGCATATTCGCCGGCGCCATGGTTTTGTCCTGTGAAAGTAACACAGGCCTGTGTGAATGCATTGAGCAAAAAGTAGACGAAATATTCAAAGTTTAATGCTGCCGCAGAACCGGCAACGGTATCGGAACCCAATGTATTCAGGGCGGATTGCACACAGATGTTGGAGAGCGAAAACACAACGCCTTGCAATCCGGCGGGAAGCCCGATTTTTGCAATGCTTTTTAAGATATCCATGTCGATTTTAAGTTGCCGCAAATTGACATGTAATTCTCCTTTTTCGCGGATTAAAAACCATAGAATTAAACTGCCGCTTATTATGTTGGAGATGACGGTAGCAATTCCAACGCCGACAACACTCAATTTGCAGACAATCACGAAAAACAAGTTCAAAACCACATTAATTATGCCGGAGATCAGCAGACAAATAAACGGTGTTTTGGTATCGCCGCGGCTTCGCAGAATTGCCGAACCGAAATTATAGAGCATCATAAAAGGCATCCCAAGAAAGTAAATTCTGAGATAAACCGTTGCAAGGTCAATGATGTCATGCGGTGTTGAGATGAGTTGTAAGATGGGGCGCGTGATAATCAGTCCCAAGACCATAATTATCAGACCGCTTATCACTGCGACCAGTAAGGTTGTATGTACAGCTTTTCGCACCTGTGTGGTGTTGCCTTCGCCGAGAAATCTTGCAATGATCACATTTGCGCCAACGGATAGGCCGACAAATATATTGACTAACAAATTAATAACGGCTCCGTTGCTGCCGACTGCCGCTAACGCTTGACTGCTTGCAAACCGGCCAACAACAGCAACATCGGCAGAATTGAACAATTGCTGCAGTATACTGCTTGCGGCAAGCGGCAGCGCAAACAGTAGTATTTTATCCCACAGTGAACCGTGGAGTAAATCCAGTTCTTTCTTTGCTCGTTGTGTTTGCATATTTTCCTTTCCTCCGGTATGTAAAAATTGGGCGTATCGCGCTATGCGGTCTACGCCGTTTTGTTTTTGGTTATCTGAATGATAAGTTGGGATGCCACAAGAGAATGGAGACAGGAATTTTAAGACAATGTCTCCAATTCTTCCAGCCATGCCGCCGCACTGGCATCGCTGGGCATTCGCCAGTCGCCGCGCGGGGATAGGGTCGCTGAACCGATTTTGGGACCGTCCGGTAAACAAGAACGTTTAAATTGCTGTGAGAAAAAGCGGCGGTAAAACAGTTTTAACCACGAAAGAATGGTTTCATGGTCAAACACGCGGTCAAACGCATATTCGGCAAGCCGCAGGACTTTTGCCGGCGGAAATCCAAAACGGATCGCATAATATAAAAAGAAGTCATGCAGGTCATAGGAACCCACGATTTCTTCTGTCTTTTGCGCAATATCATCGCCGGAGGGCGGAAGCAGTTCCGGACTGATGGGGGTGTCTAAAATGTCTTCTAAGACGTTTTTTAAAGAGGCATCAATGTTTTGGGAACAGACGCATTAACGCCATACATGGACATATGGTCCCCGTTATAGGTCGCCCAGCCAAGCGCCAACTCGGATAAATCGCCGGTGCCGACAACAATGCCACCGGTTTGATTGGCAATGTCCATGAGAATTTGTGTGCGTTCCCGCGCCTGCGCATTTTCATAGACAACTGTATAGTCATCTGCTGCATGACCGATGTCCGAAAAATGCTGGTCCACGGCAGCGGCGATGTCATTGCTGCGCAGTGTGACGCCTAAGCGGGAGCAGAGCGTTTCTGCATTATTTTTGGTGCGCGCTGTCGTGCCAAAGCAAGGCATAGTGACCGCCACAATATCTTTGCGCGGACGGGCGAGCTGGTCCATTGCACGCACTGCAACCAATAGCGCTAAACAGGAATCCAGACCGCCGGAGATTCCGATAACAGCAGTTTTGCTAAAAGAACGCTGCAGACGCGTTTTGAGTCCTTGGGTCTGCATCGCCAAAATCTCTTCGCAGCGATTGGATAAATCGGCCGCCTGCGAGGGAACGAAGGGATGGGGCGGGATGGCACGGGTTAAGGACGTTTTTGTTAATGGCATGGAAAAGGAAATCGTTTGATAACCAGTATCCCGTGTAATGCCGGAATAGGTATTCATGCGCTGCCGTTCATGGCGAAGACGAAACAAATCAATTTCCGTACAAATGAGCTGGTTTTGGAATAATGGGCTTTCCGCAAGTAAAGTACCGTTTTCGCAAATGAGATTATGTCCCGCAAATACCAAATCCGTTGTGGATTCTCCATCGCCGGCAGAGGCATAGATATAACCGCAAAGCAAGCGTGCAGATTGATTTCGTACTAGGGAGCGGC
>CBCTHD010000239.1:0-4466 GCA_965146615.1 uncultured Clostridia bacterium | reverse complement strand
CAGACAGATGCGGCAAAACATAAAATGCCGTTGATTGTAATGACAGAAGAAGAAAACAAAGAATATTCAGAGATCATGAGTGATATTAATACATTCCGGGAAGAGAAGCTGGCAAAGATAGTATCCGGACAGGAATCCGTCGATACGATAGACAGCTATTATGAAACACTCAAAGGACTGAACATGGAACGTGCGATTGAGCTTCAACAGGCAGCATATGACCGCTATTTGGCACGTCAGAAATAATAATTGATTGATACAAAAAACCGGGGCGGGTATTACTCGTCCCAGTTTTTCTTATATAATAAAAAAGCTGCCGGAGGGCAGCTTTTTATGTGAATAGAATTACCTTATCCCAATCGGTCCGATATGACTTCTGCCAGCATACAGGCGTCTATTTGCATTTGGGAAGGATTTTGTCCTTCAATCATAATACGAACCAATGGTTCCGTACCGGAAGGACGGATAAGAACGCGCCCAGTGTCATTATATTTAGCTTCCAGTGCGTTGATATGTGCCACAATGTCTTCGTCCTGGCGGATTTTTGATTTGTTTTCATTTGCAACTTTTGCATTGACAAGCACCTGTGGAAGAATTTCCATACAGGAAGCCAATTCACTCATAGATTGACGGCTTTCTTTTAAAATGGAAAGCAGACAAATCGCACTGACGAGACCATCACCTGTAGTGTTGCGGTTGAGACAAATAATATGTCCGGATTGTTCGCCGCCAATCACATAATCGCCGGAAAGCATTTTTTCCAGGACATAACGGTCGCCGACATGGGCTTGAATCACCTGAATGTCATGCTTGCGTAAAGAAAGTGTCAATCCCAAATTGCTCATCACTGTTGCGACAACCGTATTATGCTTCAGCAAGCCTTTTTTCTTGTATTGAATGGCAATAATCCCCATAATAACATCCCCATTGATTTCGTTTCCCTGTTCATCAATAGCAAGCAAACGGTCAGCATCGCCGTCAAATGCGAGACCAATATCTGCTGGGGTTCCTTTAATGCGAAGATCTGCCATAAATTCCTTGAGAGCGCGAAGATGTGTGGAACCGCAATTCAGATTGATGTTTGTTCCGTCAGGTTTCGCATGTATGACAAGTACCTCTGCGCCAAGTTCCCGCAGCGCCTGTGGTGCAACTTTGGAGGAAGCGCCGTTGGCGCAGTCTATCGCAACCGTTAGTCCGGTCAGGTCACTGACATCTGCCGATTTTTTTGCAAATTGAATATAGTCGTTTTCAGCAGTATATATGTGTGTTAGTGTACCAATATCCTTGCCGATAGGTAACTCATCGATATCTTTGTCAGGCTTAAGTATATAATCTTCAATTTCAGCCTCTATGCGATCGTTTAATTTAAACCCTTCGCTGTTGAAAAATTTAATACCGTTAAATTCAACGGAGTTATGAGACGCAGAGATGACCACACCGGCGTCTGCATTGTAAAATCTAGTCAGATAGGCAACGGCAGGGGTGGGAATGACACCCAGCGCAACAGCTTCTGCGCCGACGGACAGGATACCGGCAGTCAAAGCGCATTCCAACATGTCACAGGAAATCCGGGTATCCGTTCCAATTAAAATTCGGGGACGGTGGCTGGTGTGTTTTGTCAAAACATATGCGCCATACTTCCCCACAGAAAAAGCAAGTTCCGGTGTCAATTCCTTGTTGGCGATCCCGCGGACGCCGTCTGTTCCAAATAATTTACCCATTATGTTCCACCTTTCTTTTTTGTAAAACAGATTATCCTAAAATAGTGTTTTGTCATGTTGAAAGTATACTTTGAATTAAAATGTTGGTACAACACCAGAGTTACTCAGCATATAAGCATGTATATACCATCATTATGCAGAACAAAACAAGGACAGTATCCTGCTATATTTATGGCGAACGCTGATATAACTAATGGTATCATAATCAGCTTTTTATTTATTATACCTAATCATGGGCGCACGATATGCACGCATTGTAACAAGGATCAGTGAAAAATATTTGAATATTTTTCTGATTCTTGCATTTTATTATACCATTGTAAAGCACACTTTGCAACTGCTTTTTTCATGATGGGCATGGAATTAGGGCAAATCCCGCAGAGATTGGAATGTATATCCCTGCGCCTGGGCATCCTTAATAATGCGATCCAGGGCATCTGCATTGTCTTTGGAAACGGCATGCAGTAATATAATACAGCCGTTATGAATATAGTTCATGACTTCCTGGTAGGCGAAATCACTCCCGCGCTGAAAATTGGTGTCCCAATCTTTGTATGCAAAGCTCCAAAAAATTGTTTTCATACCGAGATCTCGCGTTAACGCCAAGGTGCGTTCGCTGTATTCACCTTTGGGCGGACGCATAAAAAGCATGGTTTGTCCTGTCAGGTTATAATATTCTTCACTAAGCTCCGTTATCTCCTGTTTTAATTTATCATTGTCGGAAACAGAGGGCATACTAGGGTGGTTGATCGTGTGATTTCCAACATCATGTCCTTCCTCTGCCATGCGGCGGACAAGTTCTTGTTCGGTTTTTAAATAGGGACCTGTAATAAAAAAGCAGGCCGGAACCTGGTTGTCGCGTAGCACGTCTAAAATTTTACTGGTATAGCCGTTTTCATATCCTTCGTCAAACGTAAGATATAACACTTTGGAGGAAGTATCGCCCAGATAATAGGCATCATACTGTTTTAAGGTGGACTCAATAGTGCTGGGCACTTCCGGGGCCGCATTTTTTACCTTTTTAAGTCCCCAGCCATATGTTGTATTGTCGAGAGCGGAAATATCTATGGTAGAGTCAAGCGGCGGCATCAAAGTCGGGGCAGGGGATTGCGACGATGATGGAGAAGGCTCCTGTTGCAAGCTGGAAGGTTCCTGCCCTACTTGCTGCGGGCTGCAACCACTACATAACAGGATGCAAAGTATCAGAACGGAGACCATTTTTTTCATAAATTCATCCTTCTTTCTTTTTATGTATTCCGATATTGTAGCTCTTCATACTTATCAGAATTATTTTATAAATTATGACAAAAAACGGAACAAATAAACGAGCTTTCTTACAAATCGGCAAAAATGGTTACAATCTGCAAAGAACTATTGAGTTTTGCAGAAAGTATGTGTTATAATACATATCGTTGAAGATCGTAAAATATGATTGAGAAGGAGATTTTACCCCTATGAAATTTAGGAAAAAGAAAGGGACGTTATTCATTGCGGCGGTTATAATTGCCGTTGTGGGGACGACATCTTGGGCAGCGCTGCATTATAGAAATAAAGCAGTGCAGGAAGAAACAATGAAAGACGGAACGGCACCGATCGCAGATACAGCGGCGAACCAAGTACCGGTTTATACGCCTACGCCGTTAGATGTGCAGACGCCGGGAAAAGCAGAGGCGGACATTACGGACAGACTCATTATGAAAGATGGGCAGCGGAAAGCATACTTAACGTTTGATGATGGACCGAGTGAAAATACAGAAAAAATTCTTGATATTTTGAAACAATATGATATTAAAGCAACCTTCTTTGTTGTGGGAAAAAATGCGCAAAGCCATCCGGAATTAGTGAAACGAATTTTCGAAGAGGGACATGCTATTGGAAATCATAGTTATAATCACATCTATGGATATATGTATTATTCCGCAGATTGCTTTAAAGAAGAGGTGGAAAAAACAACAGAAGTGGTTGGCAGTATTATTGGGGCAGAGAATGTGCAAAAATTGTTCCGGTTCCCGGGAGGCTCCTTTGAAGCGTCCAAAGAGCCGTATAGACAAATGTTGTATGAAATGGGTTATTCTTTTGTAGACTGGAATGCCCTCAATGGCGATGCTGATGGAAAAGAATACACATATGACCGTATTGTCGCAATGTTTAAAGAGACGGCTATGAAACATGAGGATGCGATTGTGCTAATGCACGATGCAACAGCAAAGACGCTGACACCGGAAGCATTACCAGAGTGTATTGAATATCTGGCAAACAATGGATTTACATTTGAGGCTATCCATATAGCCAACCAAGAGGAGGGGACTGCGTGAGTCAATCAATCATATTAGTAGGGATGCCGGGAGCGGGAAAAAGCACCGTGGGCGTTATTTTAGCGAAATCTTTAGGACTTCCGTTTGTAGATACGGATTTGCTGATTCAACAAAGGGAAGGGGCGCTGCTTCAGGAAATTATTAATCAAAAAGGTGTCCCATATTTTATGGAATGCGAACAGCGCCACATTTTGGAAGAATCATTTTCCGGGCAGGTAGTTGCAACGGGCGGGAGCGTCGTATATAGCGCGCCTGCCGTACAGCACTTGAAAAAGTTTGGCAAGGTGGTATACTTAGAAGTATCCGTCAAAGAACTTACACGGCGCGTGAAAAATTTTGAGGCGCGCGGGATCGTTAAGACGGATGGAGAAACCTTACAAGAGATTTTGGAACAGCGCAGGAAGCTATATGAGACTTATCAGGATATTAC
>CBCTHD010000238.1:0-4495 GCA_965146615.1 uncultured Clostridia bacterium | reverse complement strand
GTTACGTATCTGTCTAAAATAGACGAGAAGGAATATCTTAGTCTTAGCAGTAAAATGGACATTATACTGTTTGCGCTATTTTCACGACCGTTTCGCCCGATTGGTTTTCTTGATTTTTACGGTGATGCGGCAAAGGCTCTGCAAAGAACATTTTGTGTGGATAGAGATAAGTTAATAGGAGTGTCATTTGGTTCACCGTATTTTGCCGATCAGTATTTTGAAAAAGCGTATACGTATGTAAACGCTTTTTCAATGACGGAATGTCAAGTGGATGCTTTTGTCAGGGCAATGTGCGGTGAAACGGAATTTAATAAATTTTCACCCGTAAAGATTGAAGTATAAAAAGGAGAAAATAAATGAAACGATATAAAAAATTTGAACCGCTGGAAAACGCAAGACTAGCGCATAATTATTTGACAGGAATGGTTGACAAAAAGATTGACAATCTTCCGTATTGGCTTTTAATGCCTAATAAAAAGCCCGCTGAGGCAAATCACTGCAAAGTTGATGATGCAGAACTTGTAGGTTCGTGGTATGAAGGACTGGACTGTGCTATGAAAATGCTTGACACAAATGAGGGCGCTGGCGTTCTGGAGTCTTTCAGAAGGCATATTATGAAGTCGTGGGGAGAGCATGGCTTGCGGTATCATGAGGAATATCCGTGGACGAAAACAATACATAGTTCTTTCCATGAAATGGGATATATTCTTGCTGCTCTTAACAGGATTTTAATGAACAATCCTAATGATGAGGAAGCGGAAATGAGAAGTGCAAATCTGGTGAGAGGACTTCGTTCTCTTGTTATTGAAAGGAAGATGCGAACCTTCTGGTCAGGTGATTTTGAGGAGGAGGAAACGATTTACGAGTTTCCCAATGACGTTTATCTTCGTGATGGCGGTTTTGATATGACACGACACACAGGGCGCGGTGAGCAGGCGATAAGAAATGCGATTATACTGCACGCTCTTGTCGTACGCTATGAAATAGCAAATGACGAAACTGCTCTTGATTTGGCGATAGGAATAGCAAATCATCTGTTAGGTGTTTCAAGATATTTCAATTATAAAATGGAATTTTTTGGGCATGTACACTCAACAGGCTGGGTAGCCTCGGGGCTTGTCAGGCTTGGACGTGTGACGGAAGAGAAGAAATACATAGAAAAGGGTAAAATGATATATGATTATATCCGCTCTCTTTCCTCATCTTTCGGATGGGTTCCCGAATACGCCCAGTGGCACCCAATGTCAGAGGAGCACTGTGAAACCTGCTGCATAAAGGATATGATTGAATGTGCTTCTGAACTTATAGATTGCGGATATGAGGAATATTGGACAGATTTGAATTTATTTTTCAGAAATCAGCTTATAGAAAATCAGATTAGATATTCGGGTTATATGGTAACAGATAACAGTTTGAAGGATACGGAGCTTGCAACCTATAGAGATATGGACAAACGAATATTGGGCGGTTTCTCGGGTGGTTCGCTTCCGAATTCAATATCTCTTAACAGATTTCGTTCGATTGCGGGTTGTTGCTGCGGCATGGCGCCTGTCGCGTTGTATATCGCATGGCAACGGTCTGTAGAGGTGTCAGGCAACACGGTAATTATTAATATTGCGCTTGATAAGGAAATTGATGAGGCGGTTGTATCAACCGAGTATCCAAACAAGGGAACAATAATGGTTAAGGCGAAAACGGACTGTGACGTAGCGTTCAGAATTTATGAGTGGATAAAAAATCCGTCAGGATTTATTAATGGAAAAGAAGCAAAATTCAGCATTGAGGGAAGTCTGTTGATATTTAAAAATATTTCTGAGGGCGACACAGTTGAACTTCATCATGAAATGGAAACCGAAGAGAGAAAAGAAACAGTTGCGGACAGAGAGTTTGCAGTAGTTTGGAGGGGCTGTGATGTTGTCGATATGTTGCCGAGAGGCGAGCATTTAAGACTTTACCAGCGGGATAACACAATTGAAACATACTATCCCACACCTGATGACGTTGTCTATAAGGAGATCACCTATACGGGACCCACGCAGCAGAAATAAACGAGGGAGCTGAAAATTAAATGAAGATAACATGGATTGGTCAGGCAGGATTACAGTTTGAAACAAACGGAATAAAGATTATGGTTGATCCGTATTTGTCGGATAGCGTGGAAAGGATAAATCCGAAAAATTGGCGTCGAGTTCCTGTTAAGGAGGAACTGTTTCAAGAGGACATTGATATTATTGTGATAACGCATAATCATCTTGACCACCTTGACCCCGAAACGCTTGAAAAGTTTTTAAACACCGAGCGGATTTTAACAGTGCTTGCTTCGTATGATGCATGGCAGGAAATACGAAAGTTTGGTAAAAATCATAATTATGTGATGTTTAATCGCGGTACGATATGGACACAGACCGGCATAACTTTTACGGCAGTCAAGGCGGAACATTCTGACTTGACTGCAATAGGCTTTATTGTGGACGACGGTAAAGAAAAAATCTATGTTACAGGAGATACTCTATATAACAAAGATATTTTTGAGGAGTTGCCGCAGGATATTGACGCTGTATTTCTGCCGATAAACGGCGTTGGTAATAATATGAACATTACTGACGCAAAAAGATTTGCTAAAAATACAGGCGCAAAAAAAGCAATCCCTGTACATTGGGGAATGTTTGACGAGCTTGACCCAACAGAATTTGATTTTGAAAATGCAATTATACCGAAAATCTATGAGGAAGTGAAATTAAAATGAAAGTAACGGACATAAAAACATTTGCGGTAGACTGTTTTCGCACAAATTGGGTCTTTGTAAAGGTTTACACTGACGAAGGCATTGACGGAGTGGGAGAAGCTACTCTTGAATACAAGGAAAAAGCCCTTATTGGAGCAGTAGAGCATATTAAGGAATATCTTGTCGGACAAAATCCGCTTGATATTGAAAAGCATTGGCATAACATTTACCGCGATGCGTATTGGCGCGGCGGCGCAGTGCTTATGTCAGCACTTTCGGCTGTAGAAATGGCGTTGTGGGATATTCTCGGCAAGAGTCTTAATGTGCCTGTATATCGGCTTATGGGCGGTAAGGTGAATGATAAGGTCAGGATATATGTAAATGGCTGGTTTGCGGGTGCAAAAGAGCCTGAGGAGTTTGGAGAAAAGGCAAAGATAGCCGTAAAACGCGGTGTTACAGCTATGAAATGGGACCCGTTTGGCAAGAGCTATCTTAATATTTCAAATGCCGAGCTTGACATAGCGCTTCGCTGTGTCGCGGCAGTGCGCGAAGCGGTGGGTGATAAAGTTGATTTGCTTATTGAGGGACATGGACGCTTTAATATTCCGACAGGAATTAAAATTGCAAAGGAACTTGAACAGTTTAAACCGATGTTCTTTGAAGAACCGGTACCGCCAGATAATCTTGATGCGTTAAAGACGGTAAGAGATAAATCGCCGGTTGCGATTTCTGCAGGTGAAAGACTTTATACACGTTGGGACTATAAGCGAATGTTTGATTTAATGGCAGCGGATTACATACAGCCCGACATTTCACACGCAGGCGGAATTATGGAACTGAAAAAAATTGCGGCAGAGGCAGAGAGCCGATATATTCCGTTTGCACCGCATAACCCGTCGGGACCTGTTGCGAATGCGGCTACTTTGCAATTAGCGGCTACCTGTCCGAATTTTGAAATTCTTGAAATAATGTATTCAGATGTGGAATATCGAAAGAATGTAACAAGAGAACAACTTGAATATAATGATGGTTATATCACTATTCCAGATAAGCCGGGACTGGGCATTGAAATTAACGAGGAAGAGTGTATGAAACACCCCTACAAAGAGCATACTCTCAGACACTACACAGGGGCATTGACAGATATTCGTCCGCCGAAAACGGAATTTTACTTTTAAGGAGTGATTGATGTGAGTAAATCAGTTTTTATAACAGGCGCAACAGTCAATACAGGACTTGGCATTGCCGAAAAATTTGCGAAAGAGGGATATAATCTTTTTCTGGGCAGTAGAAGTACAGAAAACGCAGAGAAAACAGCAATAGAATTATCTGAAAAGTATGGAGTTTTCGCAAAAGGCTACGGTATGAGAATATTTGACGAGGAAAACACAAAAGAGATTTTTGACGATATAAAAAGCTTAGGATATTCGATTGATTGCCTTGTTTTGAATGCAGCAAATCTGGGTATTCGTCAGCAGTTCTTTGATGTTAGCATAGAGGAATTTATGGCTGTTATAAACACAAATATCAGTTGGAATTTTATGTTGTCACGTGAAGCTGCAAAGCAAATGAAAGAAAACGGCGGTGGTTCGATAGTGTTTGTAAATTCAAATACTGCTTACCGTGCAATTCCCGACCGTATCGCGTATAGTGCGTCAAAATCCGGTGCACTCGGCATGATGCGCGCGCTGGCGCTTGACTTGGGAAAATACAACATTCGCGTAAACGCAGTATTACCGGGTATGATTAAAACAGACCGCTGGGAAAACA
>CBCTHD010000237.1:0-4496 GCA_965146615.1 uncultured Clostridia bacterium | reverse complement strand
GTAACGTTTCAAATAGAGGAGAAAGGATGAGAAAAATGAGAAAATTTGATTTTTCCAAATTAAACAAAAAAAGTATCGGCATTGCGGCAGGTGTATTTGCGGCTGCGGTAGGTGCAGGCGTGACGGCTGTTTTGGCAGCGCGGCACAAGAAGAAAGAGCAGGAACATAAAGTGGAGTTGCTGACAAGTGCAACGCAGCCGGAACAAGAGCCGGAGGAAGAAATTAGCGTTAATTTCAACTATGCAAGAGAAACTGTACTGACATTCGGGCAGTGCTATGACATCGCGCTGGAAGTGGCAAAGGAACATTACGGCGAAAAAGCATTTATCGTTCCGGCAAGTGAGCAAAAAGCGCTATACATTAATATCGACGGACAGCAGCGGGCATGCTTCATGTTTGGTGCGGATACGACGGATAATTTAGACGGCGCAATGCGTTCTCTTTACCATGTAGACGCCAATACGGGAGAAGTATTTGATAATGGCGGCGGCGATATGCAGAAAATGCGTTAAGCGGATAGATGATATGCTATAGTTATCAGAAGTTACAGGAGCCTTCCCAGAGTTGGGAAGGCTCTTTTAACTGGTGGAATGTTTCAATTAAATTGCTATATGTGGTGTTAGGTGTAGCTTAACGGTTATTCCAATACATTATACACCTCAATTTTCACATGCTTCATGTGAACGGATAAATTCCCCTCCGGCGACAGCGTGGCAAGAAAAATAGCATCCACATCTTTTTGCTGCAAGCCTTGTTTTTTGAGCTGCTCCAGCAGCCATTTTTCGTCTTTTTTTATGACATGCAAAATGTTATGCATAATTTCACCGTCAACAATCAAATTGGCGCAGAGCCCTTGTGTGGCAGCGGGCAGTTTCATGTCCTCCGCCAGAACGGGGCGTTTTTCGCTTTTGGGCAGAAAACTGATATTGCCGCTGGTTTCCATAACCGCAAATTCAATATCATTGATATCAAAATATCCGCTGACACGGCATTCTTCCATTAAATCATGCAAATCTAATTTCATTTTGTGCAAATTCTTTTTTAAAATTTTGCCGTTTTGAATGAGAATGGTAGGGGTGCCGGTCAAAATGGTGCGCGCTTTATACGATTTCATGGACAGATAAGAAATCAAAATGGATAACCCTGAATAAATGATAAGAGACAGCAGCGCGTCCAGGTATTCCGTCTCCTGGTCAACCGCCATAGCTGCAGCAATAGAACCAATGGTAATGCCCACCACATAATCGAAAATACTAAGCTGCGAAATTTGCTTTTTTCCCATTAATTTCGTCATAATAAATAATACTGCCGCTGATAAAAGGGTGCGAATGGCAATGTCGACAAGACGTATCACATCTTCCATAAGGATACTCCTTTCCATATTTCAATTAGTTTGGCAATGAATGCAAAATCTTATACAAAAGATAAAAAAATTATAAAGCTAGAAAAGATTTTGACAAATACAAATGCCCTCATTTTTTGTATAATAAATAGCAGAAAAGAAAAAGGAGGGCGTCCAAAGTGCCAATCAAAGTATCAACACCGTCCCGGATTTGCTTATTTGGAGAACATCAGGATTATTTAGGATTAGAAGTGGTCGCGGCGGCAATCAATTTGCGGTTTTCCGCTATTGTAGAGGACCGGCAGGATTCCATCATTGATATTAAAATCAGAGATGAAAAATTCAGTAAGCTCGGGGAAGAAAATCCCGAAAATCTCTACCAGGAATATCAAATCGACTTAAATCGGCCGATTGTTTATGAAAATAACCGAGATTATTTGAAAAGCAGTGTGCACATTCTACAAAAGGAAGGATATGAATTTCCGCACGGATTTGATATTACCATGGATTCTACCATTCCGATCGGAAAGGGTATGTGTTCCTCCAGCACGATGATTGTTGCATTGATTAAAGGATTATTGGAGGGAATCGGGCACCCGGATAAAGATGACCCGAAAAAAATCGCTCTGCTGGGCTTTCATGCAGAAGTGACAGAATTCAATGAACCGGGCGGCATGATGGATCATTATGCTTCCGCACTGGGAGACCTGGTACATTTAGATTTTGAAGGTGGACAGACAAGAGCGGAAAAGTTGAGTGCCCATCCGGCAGGATGCTTTATTTTGTTTGATTCCCTGCAGCAGAAAAATACCACCAAAGTTTTGGCGGATTCTAAAATTCCGACATTGGAAGCGTTGGAGCAGCTGAAGCCTTTTGGTATCAGCAGCGTGAAAGATTTTCTGAATAAAGAAGAAAATATGGTGTATTTAGATAAATTGGACGATTTCAGGAAGCGGAAACTTTCGGCAAACATTGCCAACTACAAAATTATGCAAGAGGCGCTGGATTTGCTGGCACAGGAAGACATATCTCCGGAGAAACTGGGAGAATTAATTTATGCACACCACAAAAACCTGCGCGATGGGCTGAACATTTCTACACCGACCATTGAAAAGATTATGGATACCGCATTGGAAGCGGGCGGTCTGGGCGGAAAAGTGAACGGCAGCGGCGGCGGAGGATGTCTCTATGTTTATGCGCATGAAAAAGATGCGGAAAATATTATAGAGGCAGTGCGTAAAATCGGATTCCCGGGAAAAATCCTGTCGCAGGATACCGGCGTACGGCGCGACGCGTAAAGACTGAAAGAAAAAGAAAGGGGTAATTTGTTATGAAATGTATCGTATTGGCAGCAGGTAAAGGGACACGCCTACAGTCAGAAAAATTCAATGCGCCCAAAGTGCTGCGCCAAGCAAATGGACGGTCGTTGATTTCTTATGTGCTGGAAAACACAGATTTTATTCCAAAAGAAGACACCGTTGTGGTTGTTGGCTACAAAAAGGAAATGGTGATAGAACAACTGGATCCGGCATATAAAGTGGCTGTACAGGAGGAACAGAAGGGAACCGGACACGCAGTCCAGATGACGGCGCCTTATTTTGAAGGATATGACGGAACGGTATTGATTGTCTATGGAGATATGCCACTGTTCACCAGAGAAACTTACCAGAACCTTATCAAGCACCATGAGGAAACCGGAGCAAAATGCACGATTTTGACCTCCGTTGTGGAGGATAAGTTGGCATATGGCAGAATCCTGCGCGATGAAAACGATAATATTCTGGGCGTGGTGGAAGACAAAGACTGCACACCGGAGCAAAAAGTGATTAAAGAACTGAATGTTGGTGTTTATGCATTCGACGCAAAAACGCTGTTTGAAAATCTGGCGCTGTTGAAAAACAACAATGCACAGGGAGAATATTATTTGACCGACATTCCGATGATTTTGCTCGAAAAGGGAGAAAAAGTGGAAGGATTTAAGATTTATGATGCGAAGCAGATTTACGGCGTCAATACACCGGAAGAGCTGGAGCATTGTGAAAGAATTTTGAGAGGTGAAGAATAATGGTACATTTTGGAACTGGTGGATGGAGAGCCATCATTGGCGATGAATTTACAAGAGCAAACATTCAATTGCTGGCGCAGTCACTGTCAGAGTTGATGAAGCAGGAGGGCGCAACAGAAATTATTATTGGGTTTGACCGGCGTTTTCTGTCTGACGTCGGCGCACAGTGGGCGGCAGAAGTATTTGCAGCAAACGGCATTTTAGTTTCTTTAATTAAAGAAGATGCACCGACACCGCTGATTATGTATGCGATTAAGCAGAGCGGCGTGAAATATGGCATGGCGGTTACAGCGAGCCACAATCCGGCGGAGTATAATGGTATCAAAGTATTTACCGAAGGCGGGCGGGACGCGACGGAAACCGTCACAGATCAAATTGAAGCGATTGGCGCAAAAAATCCTGAAATCCAGTTGCTGGATTTCAACAAAGCGTTTGAGCAAGGCAAAATAAGATATATTGAACCGTTTAACGATTACATTGATAGCATCTTGAATATGTTGGACATCAAAACAATCCGTAATAAAAATCTAAAAGTATTGCTGGACCCCATGTTTGGTGTGTCCAAAACCTCCTTGCAGACCATTTTGTTGACGGTGCGTTGCGAGGTAGATATCATTAATGACCGACATGATACGCTGTTCGGCGGACGGTTGCCGTCTCCTTCGGCGGCTACCTTGACCCGGCTGAAAGATCTGGTAGTGGAAAAAGGGTATGACATTGGTATTGCAACAGATGGTGATGCGGACCGAATTGGCATTATCGACAATAAAGGTCGGTTTATTCACACAAATGAAATCCTGGTTCTGTTATACTACTACTTGACGCAGTATAAAGGCTGGAGCGGTCCGGCGGTCCGCAACCTGGCAACGACACATCTGCTGGATAAAATTGCGGAAGACATGGGACAGAAATGCTATGAAGTGCCGGTTGGCTTCAAACATATCAGCTCTAAGATGGAAGAAACTGACGCGCTGATTGGCGGAGAGTCCAGCGGCGGTTTGACGATTCGCGGACATATCAAGGGGAAAGACGGTATCTTTGCGGCATCTCTGCTGGTAGAAATGATGTGCGTGACCGGCAAAGGGCTTT
>CBCTHD010000236.1:0-4548 GCA_965146615.1 uncultured Clostridia bacterium | reverse complement strand
TTCATGAATCAGCGCATAAAGTTTGGCAAGCGCATTGGAGAGAGAACCAATTTCATCAATGAGGTGATAACGCACAGCGTCGGGACCATAGATAACCGTACCAACATCATTGGCGAGTTGATTGGTATTCATCATAAGCCGGTCCAGCTCTGCTTTATCCATGCCGCAGTGGCTGACAATGAAATGTTCCACACGCTCCTGCATTTTGGCGAGGTAGTCAAAGGTCTGCACAGCATTAATGATGGTACCATTCATGCGAATGGGGTGCAGGGTCATGCTGGCGGAAGGCGCAATGAAAGAATAATTCGCCGAGACTGCCAGCGGCACACCAATGCTGTGTCCGCCGCCCAGCACCAGCGATACAGTAGGCTTACGCATCCCGCTGATAAGCTCCGCGATGGCAAGACCCGCTTCCACGTCGCCGCCGACGGTGTTCAAAATAATGAGCATACCCTGAATTTCCGGATCCTCCTCGACAGAAACAATGAGGGGAATTAAATGCTCATATTTTGTGGTTTTATTTTGTGGCGGCAGGACACTGTGGCCTTCAATTTGTCCGATAATGGACAGACAGTATAAATCACCTGCTTTGCTTTTAATGGCGGTTGAACCAAATGATTCAATATTATTTTTTTTCTCCTCAGTGGGTTGTTCTTCTTGATTTGATGGGGATTCGTTCAATCAAAACACTTCCTTTTCTAAATAGGACATTTGTTGTTAGTATGGGAAAAAATACTCTTGATTATACATAGCAGGTCTGTTATAATATTAGTATTCGAAAAAATAAATGGAAAGAGGTGGGAGCAGTGCCAATTAAGATACCTGATAAACTGCCGGCAAAAAAACAGCTGCAATCGGAGAATATTTTTGTCATGCCGGAGAAAAAGGCGATTCATCAGGATATTCGACCATTGAGGATTATTATTTTAAACCTGATGCCGACCAAAATCACAACGGAGACACAGCTCATGCGTTTGCTGGGAAATACGCCGCTGCAGGTAGAAGTAGAGTTGCTCCGCACATCGACATATCGGTCCAAAAATACACCGGAGGAATATTTGCAGCATTTTTATCATTCCTTTGATGAAATCAAAGACCAGAAATATGACGGAATGATTATAACCGGCGCGCCGGTGGAGCAGATGGAGTTTGAAGAGACAACTTACTGGGACGAGTTGTGTACCATTATGGACTGGACGCGCACACATGTCACCAGTACGCTGCATATTTGCTGGGGGGCACAGGCGGCGCTGTATTACCATTATGGCGTTCCGAAGTATAATTTAGAAGAAAAAATGTTTGGCGTGTTTACCCATAAAATTCATCACCGCAAGGTAAAACTGGTGCGTGGATTTGACGACGAGTTTTACGCTCCGCATTCTCGTTATACCGAAGTGCGCCGCGAGGACATTGCAAAACATGCGGAACTGGAAATCCTGGCGTCCTCCAAGGAGGCGGGCGTCTATTTGGTGGCGTCGCGAGGCGGTAAACGGATTTTTGTGACGGGACACAGCGAATATGACGCCTTGACGTTGGACGGCGAATATCGGCGCGATTTAGAAAAGGGTAAGAAAATTGCGGTGCCGCGGCATTATTATAAAGACGACAATCCGAACAAACCGCCGCTGGTTCGCTGGCGCTCGCACGCGCATTTATTGTTTTCCAACTGGCTGAATTATTATGTTTATCAGGAAACGCCGTACGACTTGGAAAATATCAAATAGGGAAAAGGAGAAGCCAT
Source organism: uncultured Clostridia bacterium (assembly GCA_965146615.1). GTDB lineage: Bacteria > Bacillota > Clostridia > RUG12999 > RUG12999 > JAAWTG01. Next base: position 2,807 of record CBCTHD010000236.1, on the reverse strand, counting down.
GCTGCAATTAATCCTATTAATTCTCATTGCTATCGCATTGGATTTGGTTGTGAAACAAATTCGTAAAAGTGCGCGGCGGAAAAATATCTATGAATCGGATGAAAAAAAGAAATAAATACCGGAAAAAATGAGAATAACAGAATAAGAACACCTCTACGGGTAAATAATAGAACTATGTTTCATTATTTGCAAAACAAGTGGAGGTGCTTTTCATTATGAAAGCAGTCATTATGGCGGGTGGGGAAGGCAGCAGGCTGCGCCCGCTTACCTGCTGTAAGCCCAAACCCCTGGCGCCGGTGCTAAATAAACCGGCGCTTGAGCATATTATACTGCTGCTCAAATCGCATGACATAACCGAAATAGCAGTTACGTTGCAATACCTGCCCAAAGCGATTATGGATTGGCTGGGCGACGGCACACGCTTTGGCGTTCATGTGCGTTATTTTATGGAAGCACAGCCACTCGGCACTGCCGGCAGCGTCAAAAATACAGGTGGTTTTGTCAATGAAACCTGCGTTGTTATTAGTGGAGATGCGTTTTGTGATATTGATTTATCACAGGCGGCTGCCTATCACCGCCAAAAAAAGGCGCTGGCGACGCTGATTCTCAAACAAGTGGATACACCGCTGGATTATGGCGTCGTTGTAACAAATCAAGACGGCAGGGTGACGCGGTTTCTGGAAAAACCCTCTTGGAGCGAAGTGTTTAGTGATACGGTGAACACCGGCATTTACATCATTGAGCCGGAGACGCTCAAAAGTGTGCCGGGTGGAGAAGTGTTCGATTTTTCTAAAGATTTATTTCCCAAATTGATGCATACGCCGGAGGGGATTTTTGGCTATGTTACAGATAGCTACTGGTGCGATATTGGTTCCATCAGCGCATATAAGGCTTGCCAGTTTGACATGCTGAAAGGAAAAACAAAGATTGTTACCGAAGCGGAGGAAGTGCGGGAAGGAATTTGGATTGAACCGGGTGTGAAGCTGGAAAAACAGGTAACCCTGCGGCCGCCCGTCTATATCGGACAAGGCAGCATCATTCATTCCGGCGCACAGCTTGGACCCTATACCTGTATTGGAAAGGATTGTGTGCTGGAGGCGGGCGCGATTGCGGTGCATAGCGTCCTTTGGGATGGGTGCAGGCTCATGGCGGGCAGCAGCGCGTACGATGCGGTACTCTGTGACGGAGCGGTGCTGGGGTCCCACAGCGTCATGCAGCAGGATAGCGCGATCGGTGCACGCAGTGTTGTGGGCGAAAACAGCATTGTACGCCCCGGTGTGAAAATTTGGAACCACAAAATGGTGCTGGAAGATTCGATTGTTAGCCAGAATGTAATCTGGGGTGACAGCAATGCAAAAATCGAGTTTGGAGAAAGCGGTATTCGGGGCAATGTTTCGGTGGAACTGACGCCGGAAATAGCGGCAAAAATCGGATCTGCCTTTGCCGCGCTGGGGCGCGGCGGAAAAATTGCCGTCAGCAGCGATGAGGAGCACGCAAGCATTATGCTCAAACACGCCTTGACAGCGGGATTAATGGCTGGCGGCGTACAGGTGATGGAGCTCGGCAAGCAACCCATTCCCATTACCCGCGCCGGTATACGCTTTTACGGATTTGCAGGCGGTATGCACGTCATGAAGGCGCCCGGGGGACAGACGGAAATTCGTGTCATGGATGCGACGGGCGCCGACTTGATGCGGGAAGCGGAGCGAAAACTTGAAAATATGCTGGCGCGGGAGGATTTTGGGCGCGGCAGCGCGCAAGATATGAAAGAAGTCTTATCCCTTGCCAGTTATCGGTCCTACTATATCCGTGATATTGTCAGCAGTCTGCATAATGCAAAATTGGAGTACAATCTGTTGGTACACACGGAGACGGGACTCATGAAATCCATTTTAACATCCGTTTTAAACGAGGTATCCTGCGATTATAAAATTTCTGGTACGCCGGGGCGCGCAGAAGCGGAAGAATTGGAAAAACTTCGCACTGGAATCAAAAACGGTGACTATGACTTCGGCGCCTATATTGATAGCAGCGGAGAGAGACTTGTACTCGTTTGCGCAGATGGGACCGTGGTCAGCCGGTCGCAGTTTTTGATGCTGACCGCTTATATTTTAATGAAAAGTCACAAAGGAACCGAATATATTGCTGCACTGGACCATTCCAAGTGGGTCGAAAAGATGGCAAAAGAGTTAGACGGGCAAGTCGTGTGGACCAAAACATCACCGCTTGAAGTAATGTCGGGTCTTGTGCGCGATGGCGGCGGAGAAAGCCTATGTGAACAGTTCGTTTTAGAGTTTGATGCAGTCGGCGGATTGGTAAAACTGTTGGATTTCCTTAAAAATGAGGAGTGTACCTTGCAGGAGGTGCTGGAAAAAATTCCCCAGACCTATTTTGGACAGCGGGAATATCCCTGCGATAACCGTAGCAAAGGACATCTCATGCATCACCTTATGCAGCGTCATGAGAATCAGCAGGTAGAATTGGCAGAAGGCGTAAAAATTTATGAAGATGGTGGCTGGGTATTGGTACTGCCCCATAAGCATAAACCGTTGCTGCGCATTATTAGCGAGGGTATGAACCAGGAGTTTGCGGAGGAATTAGCACAGAAGTATCAGCGGGAGCTAGACGATTGGCGGAAGCAATAAAACGCGTGCGGCGGGACGCATTTGTCCCGCCGAAACCATGTTCCAACAGAGCTGTTTTCGTAAATTGAAAAATTTATAAAAAGGGGCTTCCTTTTTGTTTGAAATTGTGGTCTAATAATAAATAGTGTTTGATGAACGGTTTCTACAAGAGTTGCAAGTACC
>CBCTHD010000235.1:0-4552 GCA_965146615.1 uncultured Clostridia bacterium | reverse complement strand
GTATCGCGCCTCGTTCCTCGGCACTCCGGGCGCTGATAGGTGTAAAAAGTCGTGCGCTTGTCCCGACTTTTTACAGATTGAATGGACGCGGGGACTCGTTCCGCCGTGCTTTGCGACGGCACATACAGAATTCCGAATGCAAACCAATCGAATTTAGTTGACAAAACAGGAGCGGCGGGGCTTTTCCCCGCCCTCTATTCCCAACATAGAACCTCAGCAGGTTCTATGTTGGGAATAGAGGAATCCTCTTTATGGACATAACAAAAAAGCAGCTTGGGGACGCCCTGCTGCACACACCTTCTCCGTTTTTTCGGAGAAGGTAAAATCATCATGGCAGGAAAGGAGAGTCCACCATATGAGGACATTAGTGCCCCCCCCGCACACATTTCGTGCGGAAAGGAGCCTGCACGGATGTCGGTATTGCGCACGCCATGTTTTTTTCATGCATACTATGAACGCAGTTCCCCTTCCGGCAGGTCTTACCTTATGGCTCTGCTGCTGGAACCGGCATTCCTCGATTCGTCAACAATGCTAAGCAAAACGCGCGGCATGTTTGACAAAACTATACTACATACAATTCTAAGAAAGAAGGGTATTTATGAACATGAAAAAACTATTTTCCGCAGCGCTTGCGGTATGCATGTTGCTATGCTCCGCGGGCCTATCTGTGTTGGCTGACAACACCGTTGCGATGATTGGTACAGAGGAATTCACCAGTCTAGCAACCGCGATTAGCACGGCGAATGCAGCGACGGACACACCGGTTACCATTACGTTGACAGACGACATCCTTTTGGAAGACAACACGAAGTTTTCTATCACAGGCGACGTGATTCTGGATTTGGCGGGGCATACCATTGACTTGACCTATAATGCCGCCAACTTTTATTTGATTGACGTCACCGGCAAGCTGACGGTGAACGACTCGTCCGATACGCATTCCGGTACGCTGAAGATCGATGACACATTGACAAGCAGTTACCTGATTCGTGTTTCCGCAACCGGGGAACTGGTGATAAACGGCGGCACGTTCTCAAGCGCACAAGCGCCGATTTCCTGTGGTAACAGCGCCAACGCAAAAATCACCATCAACGGCGGACACATTTCAAATTCCTGGTACAATGGCGCAATTATTATGCGCGGAAACAGCGAACTTACCATTAATGACGGCGTCATTGAAAACACCAAAAACAGCAATGTCATTTCAGCGGGCACCGGTTCCAGCGCCATCACCATCAAGGGTGGTACCATAGGCGCCAGCGGCTCCAGTGGTACGTCTGTCAACCTGAACGGCAGCAACACACTGGTCATCGAGGGCGGAACTTTCTCGACCGCAGTTTCTGTCGGTGGCACGGACACCGCGACGATTTATGACGGTACCTTTACTGTTACCAAAACCGCTGCCGTTTCAGCCAACAGCGATGCAAATGTAACGATTTACGGCGGCACCTACACTTCCACCTATTCAAATCCTTTGGTTAGTGTCTCCGGCAATGCGACTTTGACGGTAGTTGACGGCGATTTTTCGTCTTCCTCTTCCGCTGTCCTTTCTGCACTGGGCACCAGTACCTTGAATGTGGAAGATGGAACCTTTGCAGCAACCGGCGGCTATAATAGTACGCTTTCCATTTCCTCCGGTACGCCTACCGTCAACATTTCGGGCGGCACGCTGTCCAGCAACAGGGACACGGTTTCTGTTGGCTCTGCCGCCGGAGCGGCTACTGTCAACATTTCCGGCGGCAATCTTTCCTCCGCAAATGCAAAATCGATCAATGTATCTAGTTCTGCTGCAACCGTGGAAGTCACCGGCGGCACGTTTTCCTCAGATGTGACCACCTATATTCCAGACGGATACAAAGTGGATACCAGCACCGGCTCTTTTGTCGTGACGGTGAATGCTGCAGACACCATTCGCGTAGACTTTGAACAGGATGAAACGGACGAATCCGGTCGAACCTATCGTATTGTCCTGGTGCCGGATGCAGATAATGTCTTGATTAATCGACTGAATTCCGCTGATTTGACCTTCTCCAATCTCTCGGACACGGTAACTTACCAGATTGCGAAAATCAGCGATACCATTGCGGTGAACCAAGTTGAAGGGGACCGGTATGAATTTCATTTCAACACCAAGACAGATATTAACGATGCAGATACCGGCGCAGCGGTTGTCATTGGTCAGGTTGTGTTCAGCGGCTATGGCGACGTGAACTTTTCCATTGCGGACGCGGATACCAACGCAGTTCATGCCACTGCTACCAGCGACAATATTGTAACAACCTATCTCGTGGACAGCGGCACAGCAGACAACATCGGCAAACTGGTGATTGACGGTGAAAACAGTACCATTGAGACCACCTTTGCGGAAGCTACCCGCTCTCTCAACGTTACCATTCACTATAACAATAACATTCAGGCGGGCAACGCAGCGGACTACAACGACATGACGGTGACTGTCACCGGCGCAAACGGCGACGAATATGTCGGTAAAGTAGGCACGGCGGACGCGGCAGAAGGCGATACCACCGTTTATGCAACCGACTACACGGCAGACGCGGCGAGCTTTACCTTTGACGTAAAAGCGGGCTACCGCTACACAGTGACCGTCACCGGCGCAGGCTACCGGACGGCGCGCTATACCACGCTGGTCGGCTCAGAAGAAACAGCCCCCGTCGCCTTGACCTTCTGGAACAATGTGAAAGACGACGCAGCATATGTGCAGGAAGGTGTTGACAGCAGCAAGATGACGTCCAACTTCCTAGCGGGCGACATCGTAGCGGACAACAACATCAACATCTACGACCTGTCGGCAGTGGTATCCTATTTTGGAACGACAACTGAAACCAATACGGCGTCACAGTATGCAAAATATGACCTCAACCGCGACGGCGTGATTGACTCCAAAGACGTAGCGCTGGTACTGGTTTCCTGGGAAAACTGATAAATGCTAAATTTCAAAAGGGGGGACTTGTTCCGCCCTGCCTTACGGCGGCGTCATGCCGTCCCCCTTGTTACCCGCAGGGCACGCGTGGAATCCCTCTAAGCAGCGCCCTTCGCTCGTGTGCCCCAGAGGGTACGTGCGGCGCGCCGCGCAGACGCGGCACTCCGGGCGCTGAGCGATGTAAAAAGTCGTGCGCCTGTCCCGACTTTTTACAGATTGAATGGACGCGGGAATTACTTTCCGAAAATTGGGAACTAATTTCTGGAAAATACGTCTAAAGATAGAGCGGCGGAATCTCTTCCGCCCTCTTTCCGGACACAGAAACCGATGTTTCTGTGTCCGGAAAGAGGAAATTGAATGACAAAATTATCTTTTTTGTGTAACTATCTTGCTTATTTGATATGTTTTATGATATAATTAAATTGAGATATTATCAAATTTTCTGTTTTGCAACTATTACGGTATGATAAACGTATAAAACTATATAAAGGAGCGGCTTTCTATGAAACATCAAAAAATCTCATTACTGCTCGTGTCTTTTGTCCTTTTGTTGTCCATTTTTCCTGTCGGAATGGTATCAGCGCTGGACGACAAGGAAATGCGGGAGGTATATCTTCACGCGAGCGGCGAAACTCCGACCGCTACCGTAAACAGCAGTACCGCTTATTTAGGCGATACGGTCAATGTATATTTTGCGGTAGACAACCCGAACAAAGGGGACTATGTTGGCGGCGAGCATCTCGAACCGCAGTATGACATGAACGGTTATACAGTGAAAATTTATTTTGACCCACTGTATTTTGATTATGCGGCGGAAGATTCGGCAAAACCGATTGATTATACGGTTCCCGACAAAAATATAACCAATGACGACAATACCTCCGTAGAGGTTGGCGACGAAGATGTAGACAATGTACCTGAATCCGTCGGATACTACACCTTTAGCCATGGCAGCGGCTCGGAAGTCGTTAACGGCAAGACTTATAAAACGGCTTATGCCACCATCTTTTTCAGCGGCACCTATTTGCCGCAAAAGCAGGATGGAGATTTATGGTATAACATTTGTGCGCGTCCCCTGACACCGCTCAGAACGGGAAGCAGCGATGTATTTATTGCTGTGGATTCCACCGACCCCTACAGTCTGGAGCTTTTCGCGAAAAACGTCAGCGACGATTATTCTCCGACCTTTGCCTATACCACAGTCAACGGCGGCTATCATAACATTGTCATTAAAGACAAGCTGAAACCCTCCGCCCCGACAGCGGACCCCCTCTCCGGCAGCTACACGGACACACAGTCTGTCACACTGGAAGCGGAGGAAGGTTGTGAGATTTTCTATTCCACGGACGGCGGAACTACCTATCTTCCCTACACCGGTCCCATTGAGGTCGAACGTTCGACAGAAATCCGCTGCTATGCCGTAAGAAGTTCTGACGGCAAGGTAAGCAATACGGTTACATATACATATCGTATTATTCCGAAATCACCCTCCTTGTTCATAGAAAACGAGAGCGGCGAGAAAGAACTGATACAAAACATTTATTCGGATGATCAGCCGTTTACGGTTTACGCGTCCGACAGCGAAACCTTTGGTCCCATTGCGGACGACAG
>CBCTHD010000234.1:0-4574 GCA_965146615.1 uncultured Clostridia bacterium | reverse complement strand
TTCCGGCTGATTTATCCCAAAAGATTCCCCAGAATCTCTCCTTGGTCTATTGGGATTATTATCACAATGATGCGCAGATGTACCGCGCTATGATACGGGAACATCAAAAAATGGGACGTAATATTGTCTTTGCGGGTGGTATCTGGAAATGGTGTGGCATGGGTATCCACTATGAAAAAACGTTCCACGCAACGGCGCCGGCGCTGGAGGTTTGCCAAGAAATGGGTATTCGCGACGTGGTTGCGACGATGTGGGGCGACGATGGCAACGAAGTGGATATTTACACCACCCTGCTGGGTATGCAGTTATATGCGGAATATAACTATCACCGGAACGTGGACTCAGCGCACTTAAAAGAGTATTTCCGCCTGTGCCTGGGGCTGGATATGGCGTCTTTTCTCGCTCTGCAGCTGGATGACTTCCCGGCGGCTCCTTCTATTGATGAAGTGCCCACCGTCTCCAAGCAGGTGTTATATCAGGACGCACTGTGTGGCTTGTTTGACATAAATCTGAAAGAGGTTGATTTAAACCGTTTTTATCAGGCAAAATTAGATGCGTTGGACGCCGTGGAAATTCCCGAACAGTTTACCGATTTGTTCACCTATCAGCGCCAGCTGCTGCGCGTTCTTCAGCTCAAATGTGACATTGGCATTCAAATTCGCGCGGCTTACCGGTCGAAGAATATGCCGCGTTTACGGATATACTATGACCGGTTAGATACCCTGATAGAAGGGACTCTGTATCTGGAGGAATTGTTCAGCGCTGTTTGGGAAAGCAGCAACAAAATCTTCGGGTTAGACCGTATTCAACTACGCTTTGGCGGATTGATCGCGCGGCTGCGCGTTGCCAAACGCCGTATTCTGGCATATATCAATGGGGACATCAACAGTCTGGAGGAACTGGAAGCACAGCTGCTTCCATACGGCAGCGGTGGTCTTGACCGCGTGCAGAATTATGAAATGATTGTATCCGCTTCCTCGACCAATGTATAACAGCGGTTTTCTTACAATCGAATACACCGAAAGGCGGCGGGAGTTTCCCGCCGCCTTTCGGTGTATTTGTCAGCCTTATTTATGCGCTTTATGCCATATTTATCTTAAAATGCATCCCAAAAATTGTTTCTCATATCAAATTCACAACAAATCCGCTCAAAAGTGCAAACAGCATTACAAACGCTATGTAAAAAATAAAATGCTTGATACCAAGAACAATTTTCAATGCGCCAAGGTTGGTAATCTTTGTTGCGGGACCGGTAATCATAAACGCCGCTGCGCTGCCCATACTCATACCGTTCGCGAGCCATTGCTGTAGAAGCGGGATCGTGCCGCCGCCGCAGGCGTAGAGCGGCACGCCGATTGTCGCCGCCATTAAAAGCCCAAAACCACGGTTGTTCACAAACAAATTCGCGAACGCGTCCGCGGGAACGTAACGCTGAAACAGCGCCGACAGCAAAATACCAATCAAAAACCACGGTCCCGTTGCCTTTATGTTTCTGCCAATATTTTTCAACAGGCGCATCAACCAATTCGGTTCGGTATCGCGGCTTGCCTTTTCCGAAAAGCCCGCAAAGTTGAAAAACGGCTTATTTTTAAAGCAATACCGCACAACAAGCCCCGCCGCGGTGCCGCACAGAAAGCACGAAATAAACCGCACACACAGCGCGAACGGACCGAGTGCCGCGCTGTAGATAAGAAGCTGCGGGTTTAGGAGCACGGAACTCATCATAAACGACGCGAGGTAATCGTCGCGCATCCCCTTTTGCGAGAATGACGCGGCGATCGGAATGGTACCGTACATACAAAGCGGCGAAGCGATACCGATAAGGCTTGCCGGAATAAGCCCCATAACGCCGAGGTGCTTGTCCTGTATCGCGGTCATCAGTGAATGGATTTTCTGTTTGCCGAATACCGCTATGACCGAGCCGAGTACAATACCGAGCGCCCAATACGGAAGTATTTGCCGCAGCTGTAATTCAAAATAATACCAGATGTAAATCATTTCGCGCTGTAGCGTTTCAACCATGGTTTCACCTGCTCTCTAATTCCTTCCTGTCATCGCTCTGACTGCCGATAGAATTTCCGTACCGTCCTCGGCATAAAAGCTGCGTTTGCCCATACCGCAGCCGATTTTATCAACCCGCATCGCATTTCCTGAAACAAACGCATCGGTAAAATGCTTCAGGAGCGCCGCGCCTGTCGGCGTACAAAGCTCGCCGTTTACCGCGCCGCCGTAGGTGGGAACACCGCGCAAAATGTACGCTGTCGCGGGCGCGGGTACGGGAAGTATTCCGTGCGCGCATTTCACTTGACCACTGCCGACATGGATATGGGAGGTTACTATTTTGTCGGGTGCAAGCGCCTCGATAAGCATACAAACGCCGGTGATGTCGGCTACTGCGTCCATTGTACCAACCTCGTGAAAATGGATCTGCTCCATCGGTCTTCCATGCGCGTGGCTTTCCGCCTCGGCAATCAGGTTATATACAGCCGCCACGTCAGCCTTCACCTTGTCAGATACCCGCAGATTTTTTATGATAGCCTGTATCTCGTTTATTCCTGTGTGATGATGGTGGTGTCCGCGTTGATGCTCGTGCAAAGGTCCGCCCTCCTCGACACCGCCGACAAACACGTTGATCCCCGTGCCTTGTATTGCGCATTTTATGACCGTCTGCCGTTCAATGTTCACGTTGGGGATACCGACGTTATTCAGTTCCGTTATAAAGTTGTCGGGATCGGGCAGAAGTTCTAAAAGCGCCGCCATGAGCATGTCGCCCGCCGCGCCCATGTTACATTCAAAATACAACGTGTTCATCACTTTTAACCTCCGATATGATTGATCATACTCGCCAAGTACCCTGCGCCAAAACCATTGTCAATATTGACAACGCTCACGCCGCTTGCGCAAGAATTCAGCATGGACAGAAGTGCCGCTACACCGCCAAATGCAGCGCCGTAGCCCACGCTTGTGGGAACGGCAATCACAGGACAGTCGGCAAGTCCGCCGATTACGCTTGCAAGCGCCCCCTCCATTCCGGCAATCGCGACAATGACCTTCGCGCTCATAATTTCCTCCGCATGTGACAAAAGCCTGTGCAGTCCCGACACGCCGACATCATAGAGACGTGTGACCCTGTTGCCAAGTGCCTCGGCTGTGAGCGCCGCTTCCTCCGCAACAGGCATATCGCTTGTCCCGCCGGTCGCGACGACGATGCTTGCGCTGGTATCTGGCTTCGGCATTTCGCCCACGATACCAAACTTCGCCATTTTATAGTAAGTCAATGGCAAGCATTGTTCTGCAAGTTCCGCCGCTTCACGGTTCATGCGGGTAATCAAAACCGTTTTTTGCCCGCTTTTCAACATATTGCCGGCAATTTGCACGATTTGATCCGGCGTTTTGCCCGCGCCGTAAATCACCTCCGCCGCTCCCTGGCGGATGGCGCGATGATGATCGATCTTTGCAAATCCCAAATCCTCAAACGGTTCTGTTTTGAATTTGACGATTGCGTCGTCAACAGATATTTTGCCGCTTGCCACTGCCGAAAGCAGCAATTTTAATTCTTTTTGTTCCATCCCCTCGCCTCCATGTCCAGCAGTATCGTCTGAAAATACGGACGGATACACGTTACTATTTCTTCGCGCCTATCAGCTGCTTTCAGAAACTGCTCGTGTTTCAACTGTAAACGTGCGGCGCCGTTATATAGCCGCACTCTGAAATCGGTAAATCCCATCGCCATCAGCGCACTTTCGGACTGCTCTATTCTCCAGAGGTCATCCGCCGTGATTCTTATGTCTGCCGGAATACGTGTGGCAAGACACGAATAGGACGGTTTGTTCCACGTGAACAATCCCGCTTCCTTGGAAAGCGCCCGGATGGTATCCTTTGTCAAACCGCACTCGCGCAAGGGCGAACGCACAGACAGTTCCTCCAAAGCCTTCGCACCCGGCCGGTCGGATAAATCGTCTGAGGCATTTGTGCCGTCTAGGATAAGGTTGTAACCGTCCTTTTCCGCTTCATTTTTTAAAATCGTAAACAACGATTTTTTGCAGTAATAGCATCGGTCTTTCGGGTTGGACGCTATGATGCTCTCCGATAAAATATCGTATTCTATTACCTTTATATCAACACCCAGCTTATCGCAAAGCATCCTAACGTCGGCATATTCAAACCTTGGCTGAAATGCTGTCTTTATATAATACGGTTTCACGTCCGCCCCGTATTTTTTTGCAGCGTACAAAAGATATGCCGAGTCCACACCGCCGGAAAATCCAAGCGCCGCCTTTGGATTCTGTTCAAAGAACTCTTGCAACTCCATCAAAAGCACCTCCCATGCTGCAATATATATTTACAAAAGCGGCTCCGGCGGTATTGCCACGGCGAAGCCGCTCCAATCGATCATATTTTATCCAATTGATTTTTTATTTTGCCCTTCGGATCTTTTACAAGCACGATGGCAAGCCATATCACAAGTCCCAACGCGACAACGGAAAAGCCAAGATACGCATCGTTCAGCACATCGGCTGCAACGGGCGTAAAATACGCTGCGCCGACCTCCATATATTCGACTGCCGCGTCAA
>CBCTHD010000233.1:0-4588 GCA_965146615.1 uncultured Clostridia bacterium | reverse complement strand
GTTCTCCTCCAACATAACGTCCGTGTAATAGGGAGAAAACGCAATCATTTTGCCATTTACCAACGTGCATGCGCCGGTTGGATTGTTCAGCCATACGCGAACGTTCTGTCCGCCCACCTCCGGCAACTGCGTCCGGTATTGGAGTCTTCCCGAATAGAATGGAAGACCTTGGTCCGTCACATCTCCTATATGCAGCTGTTGCGGCAAAGAGCATAGTACAGCGCCTTTTTTCTCAAGTCTCACACCAAAATCGCCCAGAAGATAAATTGCTTCCAAATCGTTTGTCTGAAAAAACTCTGTTTCCAGCGTGATTTCATTTTTTCCTCGTTTGAGCAATTCCGTTGGTAACGCAAAGCGGTCAAAACAAATGTCAATCCATTTTCCGGTAGACTGTTGCAATTTCACCTGATTGTCTCCCATCCACATCGTAAAGTCCTGCGGATGTTCCAATACCACTTCTACTGGCGTCTGTGGTATTTCTTCTATCCAAAAGGCATAGCGCAGCGCTATTTTTCCCAGTTTATCCGTCTTTCCGCCCTGTTTCTTTTTCACGAACCAGGGCTGCAGCATTTCTCCGCCCCGATACGGCACTCGAAAATGATCCCGAATTTGACGATCAGCCTGCAAAATCTCCATAGGCTCTGACCATTCTCCATCTTCAATTCGATACTGTACATAATCCAAAACGCAAATATTTGGCTCGTCCAAATCGTAATCAAACTGCTGCGGCAGGGCTACGCTGCCCGTCGCCCGTTTTTGAGGCGGTACTTCGTTTTCCATCTCTTCACTCACTAAATAAATTTTTTCCTCTCCCGCATACATGGTTTCTTCTACATACAACAGTCCGTTTTCCCTTTGAAACACTACGGCTTCTTCTGTACCGGTTCTGGCGTTAAAACGTTTTACACACCGCCCCTGCCCCAGCCCGATTTTTACAAGACCAGCATCCTTTTCCCGTTCGGTATGCAATAATACTACCAGCCGCCCTTCTGGTAGTATTCGTGTTTGGGCAAATATGGCTTTATTTTCAGGTTCTATGGTAATCTCCTGTCCCGACCCCATCGCCTGTGGAATTTCTTCAAGCGTTATATATTTAGCGCCTATTTCGTTTATTTCTTCGCATTTCACTGCATCTACATAGGTTGGCGCCGCTCCGGCTATGTAGACTTCTCCTCCTGCTTCAACAAATTCCTTTAATCGTTGCAGCGTGCTCCGACGTATGGTGTCCATACCAGCTAGCAACACCTTTTTATACTGCATGTTCCCCAGCAGCAGCCGTCCCGCTTTCACAGTTGCCTTCCGGCTCATGATTTCCTCGTCCCCATAGTCAAAATCAATTCTCGCACCTGCCAGCAAGTGAAAAACTGATGTATAAATCCGTTCCAACTCCTGCATTCTTTCATCTACCGCTTCCAGCCCTCTGAAACAGCCGCTGTACACGCGGGCGCTGACACTTTCAATCGGATTTATTACCAAAAGCTCACATTCCGGCTCCCCGGTCTGAAGCAATACATGGAGTCTCGAAAAATAGTCTTCCACATAGTGATATTCCTTGTACCAAGCTGACTGATGCAAAATACTGGCCGGATAATCCCGCTTCGCTTCTCCCGCCATGGTGTACCAAGACAAATGCGGGCAGCGTAGATTCACACCAAACAATGCCTGCCAATCTCCGACATGCTTGTGACTTTCAAAGTTCAGTTGCCAGCCGGTGCAGCCGTATAGTTCTGATAATGCCGCCGTTTTTCCCATTTGCCGTACCACGGAATTTAACTGTTTGGCTACCCAGTATTTTCGATTTCCCTCCGATAAAATATCTATTCCGGGGTAATCCATAGATTCATAAAACCGCATCATACTACCCTGCATGGCAACTTGATTTGCCAAACTGTCCTCTTGAAGCACATGTCCTGTAAAAATCATGTGATTGTCTCTGCACCATTTGGAAATGGGCGCCGCAAAGTTTTCTAAAAAAAGTTGTTGAATCAAATTGGTATAATGCCATTTTACCGGTCGAATCTCCCGCGCTAAGAACAGTTCCAGCAACCGTTCTTTCAACGAATATCCAAATCGTTTTTCAAACTCCTCAAACAGCTGCTTTGTATACGGCGCTTTTGTTACGCTTCCCATGGAAAACGTAGAAAACAATGGTCCACGATGGGGTTCGTCTGTAAAAATCCCCCGTATGGTTCCGCCTACCCGTTCCCCGCAGTTTTGCCGGTATTTCTCGTGCGTTCGACGCAAAAAATCTTCCGTTGCCTTTTTATTCATAGTATCAACATAGGTATATCCGTTGTAAAAATTGCTGGTATCAATCGGTACAACGTGAAAAATGACGGCGCTCTCGCCTACATTCAACCGCTCGCCCCTGTGTAAAATCCGCTCCTTTTCATACCCTTCCGCCCGCAGAATACAAGCAAACGCTATGACTTCTTCTCCGCTGCAGGTATAAGTTTCTTCCACCTTCATTTCCAAAAACTGCATTCTATAGTTGGGATTCGTTGTTACCATTCCTCCGGCTGTGCCGCTCGGCCAACGATCCTCGTCATAGAGCCAGTTTTCCATGCCTTGCCGCGCGCCATAGTCCGCACAGCAATTAATAAGCGAAAACCATTCTTCTCCCAAATACTCGGTTTCCAATCCCACTCTGGAATGCATAAAATACCCACCGAACCCCATTTCTTTCATGGCATCAATCTGACGCAACAGCTCGTCTTTTTTCAAATCTCCGTTCCACGCCCAAAATGGTTTTCCGCGAAATGCTGCAGACGGATTTTGAAATTCTTCCCGCCAATTTTTTTGCATTGTTCTGTCTCCTCTCAGCAAAATTCAAAATAGGAAATACAACAGTGTGTGCCGGAAGGCGCTTTCGCCGTCAGATACAATGCCCGTATTCCCGCAGCTGGCATAACCGGTGCAGCATATATTTGCCAGCCGCCAGGCTTTATCATACATTCACCGATTTTCTCACCCTCCGGCGCATCCAAGCGCACTTCTATCACGGCGCCACCTTCCGCACCCGCCATCATTTTTATTTGCTTCATTGGTCTTGCAAAACGAAAATACCGATACGCCATCCAGTCTCCGTCTTCAATATGGCACAAATATTCATGCGTGCGTCCTTCCGTGGTTTCCTGCATGGTATGTACCGTTCCATTCATTTCACATGCCCGATAAGCCTCCATTCTCTGCTGCGGGTCAACGGGGTCCCCCGCACCCTGCGTTGTCATCCTCACTTCCTGTATCCTTCCATCTTCTTCAAAAAAAATCTTTTCCACACATACCCGCCGGTTATACTCTGTACCCATAGACGCTCTGTGATAAAACACGTACCACTGTCCTCCAAATTCCGCAATACTGCCATGGTTGTTCCATACGTTTGGGTCGCAGCCGATATTATCTAAAATAATACCACCCTTTTGAAAGGGACCCAGCGGCGACTTTGCAGTCGCATAGGAAAGACAGGTGGCTTTACCGCGGCTGATGTCTGTATAAATTAAGTAGTATATGCCATTTCTTTTGCGTATAGAAGCCCCTTCGTGAAATCCAAAGCCCGCTTCGTCAATCAACTGCTTTTGCAGCGTTTCCGGCAGGATTTTATACATCGTTTTGTGCAGCTTTGCTGCCTTCAATCGAAATTGTCCCCAATAGAAATAGGCCTGCCCGTCATCGTCTATGAAAACCGCCGGGTCAATTCCACTCCCGTCCGCCCCCTCTACCGCCCGTGCACCGGAAAAAGGTCCCGCCGGATAATTACTTTGGGCAACGCCTTCGCTGCCGTCCGGCTGACAGTAATATAAATAATACGTCCCGTTTTTCCTAATACAATCCGGTGCATATAGCGCCATTTGTTTTTCCGTCGCTCTATGGGCTTGTGCGGAAGTGAAACTGATGCCCTCCTCCTTCCATTCTTTCATATCACAGCTGGAATACACATAATATCGGTCGCTGCAATAGGATTGCCCAACCGCTTCGTCGTTGGACCCATATAAATACATTCTTCCGTTAAACACTCTCGCTTCCACATCCGGCGTAAATTTCTCTTTCGGAAGAATCGGGTTCCACCCCTGCCCCTGGCTCATCTTATTTTCCTCCTGTTTAGCTGTTTGACTGTTCCAAATGCTCTTCCTTATATTTCCCTGGCGTCACGCCATAATATTTTTTAAAGACTCTGGTATACGTCTTCGCATTAGAAAATCCCACTTTCCTAGCCACTTGTTCAAGGTTATCCTCTTTCCACAGATAGCGGAGAGATTGCTCCGCCCTCAAATGATTGATATACTCGAGCAGCCCCACTCCCTCAATTTCTTTAAAAACGCGGGACAAGTAGCTGAAGTTCATGGAAAAATGGTCCGCTACTGCCGATACGTTCAGCAGCATATCCGCATAATTTTCTTCGATATATTGTTTGATGTCCGCCGTTGAAATCTCCTTTGTCTGGGATTGCTTTTCCAGCCGAAACACCTCGCAGCTATCCCGCACCATCTCATACATAACGCTGCGCATTTCCTGTATATTCTTGCTTTCCAAAATAAATCCCAGTTTTTTGTGCGCCTGTTGTTTTAAGGTCATGTAACGGCTATTATCT
>CBCTHD010000232.1:0-4622 GCA_965146615.1 uncultured Clostridia bacterium | reverse complement strand
CCTGTACAAACACCAGCACAGACGAACACCTCCTCTGGTGGAGGCGATGGCGGTATCAGTCCACAAAACAACGGAGCAGGACTCATCGCGCCGGCGGCATAGAGATGTTCCTGCGGCGCGATGGATACAAATGGGCGCGTCTCAGCAGAAAACTTATTGATTTCCTTATATCCTTCTAAGACAAATATTTTTTAACTGCCCCGGTTTTGTAGATGTTATGCAAACCGGGGCAATCTAAAAAGAAAGCTATTATAAAGTGTATTTTACGCCTTTGCGGACAGTTGCATCTCTCGTTTTGAAACAGTATAATACTGATGACGTACTGCAATAATAGAGTTTACTGTTACAACCAGGGAAAAAGCTGCAATGGATATGCCATTGCCAACTGTTAACGCTTGATATAACCATAGAGTTGTCCCGCCAACACCCGAAAGCAGCGTCACAATATATGCGTTTTTAAAACAGAACGCTAACAGGAGGCAAGCTGTCACACTGAATACAAAAAAGATGTCATCGACAAGAATACCTATCCCTTTGTTTCCGGAGAGCGCGGAAAGGACCCAAAACATTACCAGCCCCAATGTGATCATAAAAAGGGCAAGTACTATCAATTGCCGGCAGGTCATTCTTTTCATTATTTTGTCTGACAAGGCTTTTTTCTTTTTCCATGTGGCAAAGCTGTATACCGCCATAGGCATTTGTAGAATTATCATAAACACAAATGAGGCATACGCGCCAGTGGTATAGGAAACGATACCATTTGCTAAAGCGTATACTGCGCCAAACAGAAATCCATACGCAAGATTAAGTGAGACCAACAGGTTAAATACCACGCCGACCAGGGCAATTATAATGCTAAATCCACTATCCTTAGAAACGATTCCCGTAATGAAAACAATTATAAGCTGGGATGCCAATAAGCTAATAAATTGTATTTTTTTCAAAGTGATTCACTCCTATTTCATTTTAGAGGTAAGCATGAAGGAAAGTTCATAACAGCTTTCATCCACTTTTTTGCCCAAATAGTTCCCCCATGCAAGACTCGGGTAGTAATTTCCTTTCGATAGCGTCAAGCAATAGTGCTGTGCCTCCCAACTTGTAAAGGCGGAAATGTTTTTGCCGATAGGAATGATTTCAATGCATCTGTCTCCTTCCAATGTGACACTGTATCTTTTTATTGCATCACGCGTACTTTTAAAATCGTTGGTGTGGAGCTTCTGTTTGTTTTCTGGCGCACACTCCAAAAAATAGTTTACCATATCATGTTCCCAACGCCAATCTGGTTTTTGTCCATAACCCCCTAAATGAACATCTGCACGTTCAGCGCTGGCAAATGCTGTGCCACAGTTTCTGCCGATATGGTGCGCGGGATAAAGGGAATATAGACCCTCTCGTTCCCAAGAAACAGACGTAACCTGACCGTCAATTCCTAATGATACTCCTAGCTTTTCGAGAGCGTCAAAATGATTGTCTGCAGGAATAAATTGATTTTGAATTACCGCCGCCGCGCCGCTGAACAATATCTGTGTTTCAATGGAAATGCCGGCACTGTAGTCTCTCTTTAAATTAATTTTTGCTTTTCCTCCAACCATTTCGTACGAACATTGTATGTTGCTCTGTTTGGGTGGCAAGATTCCTTTGAAATATGGCAGCACCCCATCGATAATAAGTTCTCCTGTTTGGGCGTCGTATAGTTTTACATCGCCGTTTTCCCTGTTCACATAAACGGACATACCAGTTGAACGGTATCGGATATAGTGATTGGTTTCCTCACGCGTGAGAAATAATGCCGTGTCAAATTTCATTTCTATTTCTTCAGTAGGGGCAGAAATAACTCCGCTATCAATTGGAATATCTTCTTTGTAGAATGTCACAGTGACTTCATCGCTTGCATCAGAAAGCAAGATTTCTGCACTGCCCGACTGATGCGGCAAAATAGAGGTGTTCAAAGCGCCGTCATAGAGTTTCTTTCCATCTTTCCCTATGCAAATGGTTCTAATACTGTTAAGGTCCGTATGATCAAACCGATTTTTTAATTGCAAAACCGCTTTTTTGCCGACGATTACACTCGAAGATTCTTCTAACAGAATGGGCGAAAAGGCTTTTTTAGTAAGATATGCTTCCGGTTTCTCCCGTTTATAAACGTCAAGGATAGCGCCCCATTCCCCATATCCGGCCGCTTGCCCCTCACTATGGCATTGATGTCTTTTTTGTACTCCTTGCGGAAGCAAAAACACATCGTCAATTCCAGCCCATATCGCACAGCCAAGTGCTCCGTCTGTCTCAAAAATATGGTCCCAACCGCGTTTGATGCTTTCGCCCCATACGTTTCTGATATTGTTATCCATTTTCAAATCTTCCAGATTATAGCATGCCACGTGGGCAAATTCATCGTGCAATTTCGGTAGATCCGGCAATCCCAGTTCGCCGTCCACATCCTGATAATGCATACTAAAGATATCATAGGGACGCGGTTCGGATTGCACCGTGTTAGGATAACTGAAAATAACAGGTCTCGTTGTGTCTACTTCTTTGATATACTGATATTCCGTTCTAAATGCATAGGTTTTTTCAAACCCCGACTCATTGGCAAGCGACCATATAATCACCGATGGATGATTGCGTGAATACTCCACCATTTCCGCAAATCCACATACAAAATCCTGCGGCGCACAGTATATTTCTATCCCATTTGCTCCTTTGAAGCAGGCAGCATTTTCCTGTTCCACATAAATACCATATCTGTCGCATAGATTGAGCATATTTTCACTAATTGGGTAATGAGAGGTTCGGATAAAATTGATATTATTTCGTTTGTATGCGAGTATTTCTTCCAATTCTTCCTCACAGGTAAGCGATCGTCCATATTGGTAGGAAATATCGTGACGGCAGACGCCTCTTAACTTAATCTCACTGCCATTTATGTACAGTTTGTTTTTATCTCCACCGTTTGCCCCGCCATAGCCTATTTCGCGAATCCCTATTGATATGGAATTTTTTTGAATTGTTGTGCCGTTCTCCACTAGAGAGATTTGCAATTTATAAAGATACGGGTTCTCAGCATTCCACAGTACGGGATCAGAAATCGGCATTTCCAACTTTATGCCATATGAATCATAGCCAGTCAGTTGCGCCTGCGCGGAATATACAAATAATTTTTCGTTCTTCCTATCATTTTCGGCGCTGTCATGGAAAGTGCTGCACCAGTCACTATCCGGCTTCATTGTAAATTCCGGCTGCGGCTCCGGTGCCGCTTTGTAAACACCTTGTAAGGCTTCATAAATCACGCCTTTTGGAACCTCTTCCGCATCAAAAAGTTCCAACTTCACACCCAAAGGGGAAATCTCCGTTTGTGTGGATAGCTGAATCTCTAACGCAACCGTCAAATTCGCATTGCCGTCCTGCAAAACATTGGACTCTGTATGGATTCTTCCGATAAATTTTTTATCCAACGCCAGAAGCGTGACATTACGTAAAATTCCGCATATATTGTTGTGTCCATAAAAACTTCCGAGAGAGCAGTCTCCTAACGGTTTGCCATCAGGGTTCCAAATTCCCGCTGTAGTCCCTTCAACATCAGCAATTCCAACAACAAGTGTAATACTGCCTGCATCTGCAAATTTGGTAATGTCACAGTCAAATGGAGTAAATCCGCCTACATGTGAACGGATAAATTCACCGTTTATCCATATCCGCGCGTTTGAATACACGCCTTCGAACCGCAACAAAACACGTTTGTGCGCATAATCGCTTGGAATCTTTACAGTAGTTGTATAATAATACTCCTTGTTATTTTCAATATCAAATCCCTGCATGTTCAACGAAGCCGGCACGATCACATCCTGCCATGCACAGTTCGCTGTATTGGAAAAATCATAATCTTGATTTTCGGCATAAGGAGAAGGAATATCAGTAAGTTCTTGGTATAAAAATCTCCATTCTCCTTTTTTTCTGTTTGAAATAGAAATTTTGTTATTTTGCACTCCATGCACATCATCAGGTATTGCGGGAATCAGCGGCGTTTGCCATACTTTACTGTTAAATTTAACTTTTTCTGCCATGATAAACATACTCCTTTTTACATTGTATATTGTTTCCTGAAGTCCGAAGGGGAAATTCCTATTTTTCGTTTGAACATTCTGCTGAAATATTGTATATTGTTATATCCTGTTCTCAACGCAATATCCGATATACTCATCTTGCTGTTTTTTAGCAAATCTTTGGCTTTATCCAGCCGCAACATCGTTACATAATCAATGCCGCTGAACCCCAATTTGTCGGCAAAGACTCTGCGCAGGTAGCTGGAACTTATATGATTGCTTTTTGCAACTTGTTCCAGGCATATATCATGATCATAATGTTCATCCAAATAGGAGAGAATGTTTTGAATCAGTTGATCCTGTACATCATTTTTATTTACTTCACATTTCTTTATATTGTCGATCAGGATAAAGACTAATTTTTGGAATTCTAGTTCAAACAATTTCTCGCTGAATGTGTTGGATGAATTTTTATATCGATATAAATATTTGAGTGATTCTAACACGTCGTTGCAATTTCTGAGCTTATAATAAGGAGCCTCTCTCCCCGAGAGCAAGAAACACATTTCTTCTTTTAGCATC
>CBCTHD010000231.1:0-4628 GCA_965146615.1 uncultured Clostridia bacterium | reverse complement strand
GCTGCGCATTTTCCAGCCGCTGCCGCACCTCCGTCACCTCCGGTACCGCCAACTCCGCGGCCGCCGAAGGGGTGGGGGCTCGCCGGTCTGCCACAAAATCGCTGATGGTAAAATCAATTTCATGCCCTACCGCAGATATAATAGGAATATCCGAGTCGTAAATCACCCGCGCCAATTCTTCACTGTTAAATGCCCATAGGTCTTCAATGGAACCGCCGCCGCGTCCGATGATAATAACGTCTGCCGATTTCGTGCTGTTAAAATAGCGAATCCCTTCCATCACCTGTGTCGCCGCTTCTTCCCCTTGTACCAGAGAGGGATAAATCGTCAAAGACGCATAGGGAAACCGCCGTCCCATGACATTCTTCATGTCCTGCAGTGCCGCGCCTGTCGGTGATGTCACAATTCCCACACGGGAAGGAAACCGCGGAATCGGCTTTTTATGCTCCGGCGCAAAAAGCCCTTCTGCATACAGCTTTTGTTTCAATGCCTCAAACGCCGCGTGCAAATCTCCAACGCCGTCCTGCTCCATTTCAGCAATATATGCCTGATAGTTTCCGGATGCGGGATAAACAGAAATTTTGCAGCGTACCATAACCTTCATGCCGTCTTTGGGTTCAAATAGCAAATTTCCTGCCGCTCCGCGGAACATCACTGCCCGCAGAACGCTGCCGCCGTCTTTTAACGTTAGATATAAATGCCCCGAGGAATGGCGTTTAAAGTTGGAGATTTCTCCTTTCAGCCATACCTGTCCCAGCATGGGATCGCCTTCCATCAGCGTCTTGATATATTCATTGATTTCCGTAACTGTCAAAACGACCTTGTTTTCCAATCCCACACCCTCTTTTATTCCGTTTCTTTCACCTTATTTTCATCTGTTTCCTGATACAGATTTGCTAATATGCCATTGACAAACTTTCCACTTGCCGGCACATCGTATTTTTTTGCCAAATTGATACATTCGTTGAGCGACACCCGCTGCGGAATATCTTCTAAATACGTCATCTCATAAACGCCCACACGAATTGCCGCCATTGCTACTTTAGACAGGCGATGGATGTTCCATTTTTCCGAATACTGTGCAATTGTTTCGTCAATCTCTTTGATATGCTGCACAATCCCACGCACACTGCCGGTGATATAATCCTTGTCGCGTTTCCGAAATGGAACCTGTTCGACGATATCCAGTCTCTGTAGCACTTCTTCCCCCTGCACATCGTATTCAAATATGTATCTAAACACGACCTCCCGCGCAAATCCTCGGTTATAAATTGTTTTCTCTTCTTTATCTGTTAAGAACTCAATTTCTTTTGCCATCTGTTCATCCATTTGATCTGCTCCTCCACAAAAAAATGCAATATTTTATATTTGATTCTTCTCAATTACAAAATACTGCATTCTTTGCTTTCTTATCATGCTTTAAAAAGGACATAAAACATTTTGCGTAAACAGTATAACAGCAGCATAGGAGAGTTCCCCTATGCTGCCACAGATTCCTTAGTCTGTAATATCCGCTTCGTCCACGGCAATATCCACGACACTCTCTTCGTCCACCTGCGTATCTGCCAGTTCTTCTTCCAGATCTAACGCCTGCGCCTTATCTTGTTTTTCAAATTCCACGCCTTCCACGCTGATATTGACTTTCAGCACATTCAAGCCCGTCATATTTTCCACACTGGTTTTGACTGCTTCCTGCGCTTTCCATGCAACTTCCGGAATACGCACACCATATTTCACTATCGTATGCAAGTTAATGACAACGTCATTGTCCTTTATATCGACTGCAATCCCTTTCGTGCTGACTTTTCTGCCAATGACCACAGCAAAACTATCCGCAAGACTGCCGCTCATTCCGGCAATTCCTTCCACTTCCCGCACAGCTTTGTCTGCTAAAATCGCAACAACATCTTCTGAAATTTTGATTACGCCGTCTTCATTTGGCTCCTGCGCTGCCTGAGGTTGAGTATTCTGTTCCATATTGTATTGCCCTCCGTTTCAAATTCTGTTTTATATTACTGTTACCGTTTATTATACTTTCTATACTCTGGTATTATATCATTGTTTCACAAAAAAATCAATAGAAAATCCGTTGTTTTTAAGAGACTGTTTTCCATTTATTACATTCTCCTTTTGGGAACCGTTTTTTCGCTCACTCCGTCTAATACACGTATACCTATTATAACGCAAGTAATACGGTATTTCATTTGTTTTACCCCTTTAAAGAAGTCCAAACAAAAAGGAACGGGCCTCCCACCCGTTCCTTTTTGTTTGTATTGAGCCTACCATCTTACAAGAAAGAACGGATTGTAACGAATCCTTTTTTGGCTTCCATACATATATCTTGTTCGTTGTTGTTTCCCTTGGGCGAAAACGGATTGAACCTACCTTACCGCTGTTCCAAAATTAAACGGATTGCAGTTCGTCTTTCACCTTCTACTTCGATATCCGCAAACGCCGGAATGCAAATCAAGTCAATACCCGACGGCGCCAAAAAGCCTCTTGAAATCGCAATCGCTTTCACTGCCTGATTAATCGCCCCGGCGCCGATTGCCTGAATTTCTGCCGCTCCTTTTTCTCTTACTACTTCTGCTACCGCCCCTGCCACAGAATTTGGTATAGATTTAGATGAGACTTTTAGTATTTCCATGATAACTCCCTCCATCTTATGCAGGATTTCCTTTTCCCGCCTGTAAAATTTCCGTTCTCATTCGCCCAAACAAGGAACCTCTCTACTATTATAATTCTACAAAAAAAGAGAAAATCCTCTTTTTCTATCCTAGCTAATTTCACAAGATTCAGGAGTTTTTTTATAGAAATTAAACAAATTTTATTTCATTTGTATCCGTTTAATAGATTTAGGTTGCTTTGTATTTTCATCCAATTCCAAAAGCACACCGCAAAGCTGTGGATTGCTGTCTGCAATTTCATAACGCTTCGGCAAGGCATGTGTAAACCGATAAATGGCAATATCTTTATCAATTCCCAAAATGGAATTATACGGTCCTGTCATGCCAATATCCGTAATAAACGCTGTCCCCTCCGGCAGCAGCCGTTCATCCGCCGTTTGCACATGGGTATGCGTTCCGAAAACCAACTGCACTTTGCCGTCCAAATACCATGCCAGCGCCGCTTTTTCGCTGGTTGCCTCCGCATGGAAATCCACCAGAAACACATCTGCCACTACAGAGCTTAAAATTTCGTCCATTTTTCGGAAGGGACAATCCGCCGGATTCATAAAAGTACGCCCAATCAAATTTACTACCGCAATTTTGCAATTGCCACAGGAGCGTACCAGCCATCCTTTTCCCGGCGTTCCCGGCGGGTAATTCGCCGGACGGATAATGGGATAGTCCTGCTGAAACAAATCCAGGATATTTTTTTTCGAGAATGTATGGTTTCCCATCGTTACAACATCTACGCCGCTATCCAGCAGCAATTCCAGCCGCTGCCCGTTGATTCCGTTTCCCGTTGTTGCATTTTCCCCGTTTGCTACAACAAAATCAATGTCGTATTCCTGTTTTAAATACGGCAACTGGCTCTGCACCATCTCTGCGCCCAGCCGCCCTACTACATCCCCGATACATAAGATGTTCATGCCTTGCTGTCCTCTCTACTTTATAATATCCTTAACGAGTATCTGTCCATCCTGCATTACATAGGTAATGGTAATAGTTTGATTATCCTGCAATTCCAGCGAGGACATTTTCTCTTGCATCTGTTCATCTAATTTGGCTGTTTTTACCTCTTCATCCACCATAATTTCGATGGTCGTCGGATCCGCGCGCCCAACGAACAGCGCCGTCATTTTCTCGCCCTGTTCTTGCGGTTCCTGTCCACCTGCATTCGTCTGCGGCGTGCTGTTTTGCGTCGGGGACAAAGAAACTTCCGGTTCCGGAGATGCGCTTTCTGTTGCCTCCGGTGTCAGCGTTGGTGTTGGTTCCGGTTGTGTGCTGCTTTCAGAACACCCTGCCAGTATCGTCAGTATTCCTGCCACGATACAACCGATAATAATCGTTTTCCGAGATTTCATAACAAACCATCCTTTCTGTTTATAACTATTTCTTCGCTTGAATAATGGTCATGTTAAACATAGTCTTTTATGTTCCCGCTTTGCAGTGCGCGAACAAATTGTACCGCCGTCCTGCCGCTTCTTCCATTATATAACATTTCCCATTTTTGTGCAAGTTTATTCACTTCTTCCTTGGTCATTCCAAGTGTTTCCATGTCCAACATAGAGTAAATAATGTTATAGTACTCCTCTCGCGACGGACTGAGGAAGGTGATGGTCACGCCAAATCGGTCTGCGAGGGAAAGTGTTTCTTCAATGCTGTCTGCTGTATGCACCTCACCGCCGCGTTCTGCAAAATATTCGCTAACCAAATGACGGCGGTTGGAGGTGGCATAAACAACCACATTTTGATGCAGCGCATTGGC
This sequence comes from uncultured Clostridia bacterium, assembly GCA_965146615.1. Classification (GTDB taxonomy): domain Bacteria; phylum Bacillota; class Clostridia; order RUG12999; family RUG12999; genus JAAWTG01. The sequence goes on along the minus strand of CBCTHD010000231.1, from coordinate 194 downwards.
GCTGCCTTCCAATAACGCTTTCGCACTGGTATAATCCCGGTCTTTGGTTTCAAATGCCAAGTCATCAATAAAGATAATATACTTTAGCCAAGGACATAGCCCGGCAAGCACTTCCGGAAAATAGTGTATCTGATTTACCGTCAATTCAATCAACCGCAGTCCCTGGTCTTTGAATTGATTAAAGACTGCTTTGA
>CBCTHD010000230.1:0-4628 GCA_965146615.1 uncultured Clostridia bacterium | reverse complement strand
CCTGCGCCAATGAAAGCGCCGGCAGTGTCCCCAGCAGCATAATAGCTGCAAGAAAGCTGCAAAATAGTTTTTTCATCATCGAAAAGCTCCTTTTCTTTTTTGACACGGCAACAGTTCCCCGCAACCGCTGTTTGTCAAAAGTTTAATTTAACTTCTTAGACCAGCCGACGTCCAGGCAGTTTTCCGCCGCAATGCGGACGGAGGAATAATCGCCGCTGATGTCGTACAGGGAAAGCTGGGCTTCCACTTCCTCCAACGATTCAACAAGGCTTGCAATGTCTTTGCGGAAATCAAAACTTTCCGTAAGTGGAACGTTTCCCTTCACGATAGAATTTAAATGATTTTTCAATTGGCGCAGCACTTCCTTCGTCTGCGTGTCGGATATGTTAATGAGCCGGTTCAATGTCCCGAGCGATGTTTTTTGTGCGCATGCCTTATATTCTATATAAGTCTGTCCGGAAAGTGCGTTGCGTACCGCTTCTACTTTCTCATAGAATGCTTTTGTATTGCCCGCACCAATCCAGACAAACACTTCGTGCATCGTGTCATAGGCTTCTTGTAATTCCATGTAGTATGCCAATGCGGCGTTGATAAATGCGGTATCCTCTTCGGAAAGAGTATCGTCTAGCAAATATGGAATATCTGATTCCGGCGTAGGTTCCGGTGTGAGTTCCGGCGTTGCAGTGGGCGTTGGCGTACCCTCCGGTGTAGGCGTCGCGGTGGGCGAAGGCTCAGGTGTGCTTTGCGGCGAGGTGAGGATAACAGTTTCCGTTTCCCCCTGCCAGTCTACTATAACGCCAAACGCTTCACTGACAGCGCGCAGCGGCACCAATGTCCGGTCGCTGACGAGCATGGCGGGCGCGTCCAGCGGCACGGATTCCCCATCTACGTCCATGACGGTATTGCCAATCTGAATACGAATCGTAACCCCATCTTTGACAGAAATAGCGGTTTGTGTGTCGTCGTCCCAATCCACATCCGCACCCAGCGCCGTAAAAATAGCGCGCATGGGCACCAGTGTCCGGTCGTTCACCAGCATGGGCGGCACGTCAAAGGAAAGTGTCGTTCCGTCGAGTATAACCGTAATCGTTTCATCCTGCGCCAATGAAAGCGCCGGCAGTGTCCCCAGCAGCATAATAGCTGCAAGAAAACAGTAAAATAGTTTTTTCATAAAATTCGTCTCCGTTTCTTGCGATTCATACTGTATCGTCTATTTGTCTCCAAACCGTTTACAAAAGGAGTAATTTTCATAAAAATACTCTTTCGCCCCTGCGCACAGGGGTGGTTCCGAGCCGTCTCCCGGCGAGGAACTTCCTCTGCAAATAAACGCTTTCAGTTCATTATACCATAAACTGTAGTGTTTGAACAGGTGCAATTTTGCCAAAAAAGAAGGAAAAGTTTCAGCAGAAACAACGTTATTGATTATCCTGCTCCGGCGGACACCACTGCCGCACGAATTTGCCGCCCAGGTAATCAAATTTGCCGCCTTGCCGTCGGTTCTCCTGTTCCATTTTTTCCTCAATCATGTCTTTGATTTTCCACCAACTGGTGTGATGGTTGCAAATGAGGGTATCCTCCTCCGGCGCGCGTCCCACCAGCCGCGCAATGGTCATAGCAGGGTCCAGATATTCCAAAAACGTCACACACCGCTCGACATACTCCTCCAGCGGCAGCAGCTGGAGCGCGCCGTCCGTGTAAGCCTGTGCGAGCGGCGTATCCTTGGGGATATAGAGCGAGTGCAGCTTCACGCTGGAAAACCGCAGCGCGCTGAGCAGCTTCGCCGTTTCCGCCACATCCTCCATGGTATCCCAGGGCAGGTCGGCAATCACGTGCGCGCACGTTTCAAATCCATAGGGCAGGATTTGCAGCCGCGCGTCCACAAATTCCGCCAGCGAATGCCCGCGCCCCAGGCGGGCAAGCGTATGATAGTTGGCGGTCTGCAACCCCAGTTCCACCGTGATTTCCACGCCAAACTCCCGCTGCGCGTCCGCCAGAATTTCCAAGTAGGGTTTTGCAATACAATCCGGGCGGGTGGAAACGGCAAGTTCCACCACGCCGGACACCTGCGCCGCCGCCCGTACCGCCGACGCAAACGCTGCCGGCGGTAAATAGGTGTTGGTATAGTTTTGAAAATAGGCAATGAATTTTTCCGCATGGTACTTTTTGCCGATATAAGCGCGGTTTTGCTCCAGTTGCTCCCGCACGGAAAGAGAGTCCGGCAGCGATTCAAATCCCGCGCCCTTGGGGCTACAATAAGCGCATCCGCCGCCCGCCGCCCGGTTGGGACAGGTGGCGGGTAGGTTGACAGGCAGACGGTATACTTTGCAGCCGTATTTTTCTTTTAATGCTTCGGAATAAACGCGGTAGCGCGCATTTTGTTTTGCTTCCATTTGTTTCGCCTCCCGGACTTGGATTTGCTATGTTCAAAAGGAAAACGCCCGGCACTGACCAAACAGCGCCGGGCGAAACTCCCTAAAGAATCAACTTATTCGTTTTTGGATTCGATCAGTTTCACAACGTCGCCGACCGTTTTTACACTTTCCAGTTCATTATCCGGAATTTCAATGCCGAATTCATCTTCCAGCGACATTGCCAGGTCAACGACTGCCAGGGAGTCTGCGCCCAAATCGTCTTTGATGTTTGCTTCCAGCGTTACATCCGCTTCGTCCACCATCAGTTCGTCCACAATAATGTCTTTTACTTTGTCAAATACCATTGTCTTTCGCCTCCTCATTATGATAGCCTGCTGCCGGTTCCCGGGAACGGTTGGCAGGCTTTTCATGTTACGCTCCATAAAGTTACGATACTATTATAATATCAGAAGGGGGACCTGTCAATATCTTTTTTATTTTTTGTAAAATTTATAACCGTGCCAGCACGGCGTCGCCCATTTCTTTGGTGGAAGATACCTGCATCGTACTGTTTTCGACCAAATCCGCCGTGCGGAACCCATCTTGCAGTGTTTTCTGCACAGCATTTTCAATCGCAAGCGCTTCTTGTTCCAGGTCAAAGGAATGACGCAGCATCATTGCCACTGACAAAATAGTTGCCAACGGATTGGCAATACCTTTGCCCGCGATGTCGGGCGCGCTGCCGTGAATGGGTTCATACATGCCACATTTGCCGTCGCCCAAGCTGGCGGAAGGCAACATACCGATGGACCCGGTCAGCATGGACGCTTCATCGGAAATGATGTCGCCGAACATGTTGGAGGTCACGATCACGTCAAACTGCTGCGGGTTGCGTACCAGCTGCATGGTGGCGTTGTCCACATACATGTAGTTCACGTCCAGTCCGCTGCCGTCTAACACGTCCGCCGCCACTTCGCGCCATAGGCGGGAGGATTCCAACACGTTTGCCTTGTCTACGATGGTCAGTTTCTTTTTGCGTCCCTGCGCAATCTTGACCGCTACCTTTAGCACGCGTTCCACTTCCGCTTTGCTGTAACGTTCCGTGTCATACGCGCTGTCGCCGTCGCGTCCGCTGTCGCCAAAATAAATGCCGCCCGTCAGCTCACGCACAATCATGATGTCCAGGTGGTCGCCGATGATTTCCGGCTTCAGCGGGCACGCGAATTTCAGCTCCTGATACAGCAGCGCCGGACGTAGATTCGCATACAGTCCCAGACCGGCGCGCAGCCCCAGCAGCGCCTGTTCCGGACGGATGCCGTCCAAATGCTCCCACTTCGGCCCGCCGACCGCGCCCAGCAATACGCTGTCCGCCGCTTTGGCTTTTTCCAGCGTTTCCTCCGGCAGCGGTTTGCCCGTCGCGTCAATCGCGCAGCCGCCCGCCAGCAGATGGGTGTAGGTCACCGTATGCCCGAACCGGTCTGCAACCTTGTCCAGCACGCGTACCGCCTGTTCTGTAATTTCCGGCCCGATTCCGTCGCCGGGAATCAGTGCAATATTCATATTCATACGTCATTACTCCTTTTTCATTCACTTGCGCAAACTTTCTTATTTCTGCGTTTTGACATAGTTCACCAGTCCGCCCGCGTCCACAATGCCTTGGATAAAGGGCGGGAATCCCGCCGCCTGATAGGTCTTTCCGGTGGTTTTATCGGTGATAACGCCGGTTGTAAGGTCTGCTTCTACCACGTCGCCTGCCTGGATTTCCCTCGCTGCCGCTTCACATTCCATGATGGGCAGCCCGATGTTGATGGCGTTACGGTAGAAAATACGCGCGAAACTTTCCGCGATAATCAGCTTGATACCGCTGGTCTTGATGGCCAGAGGTGCGTGCTCCCGCGAGGAGCCGCAGCCAAAGTTTTTGTTAGCCACCATAATGTCGCCTTCCTGGACTTTGTTCACGAAATCCGCGTCAATGTCCTCCATGCAGTGCGCCGCGAGCTGTTTTGCATCGCTGACGTTGAGGTACCGCGCGGGTATGATAACGTCGGTGTCAACGTTGTCGCCATATTTATGTACGTTTCCGCTTACTATCATGATTCATTCCATCCTTTCTTTTACAGGCTGTCCGGTCCACAAATCACGCCCGCAACGGCGCTTGCCGCCGCCACAGCCGGAGATGCGAGATATACTTCCGATTCCGTGTGTCCCATGCGTCCGACAAAGTTGCGGTTGGTAGTGGATACACAGCGTTCACCTTTTGCCAGACTACCCAGATGT
>CBCTHD010000229.1:0-4635 GCA_965146615.1 uncultured Clostridia bacterium | reverse complement strand
TCAAAAGCATACCAAATACAATGGAGCAAACCGTAACCCACATGACAATGCTGCGCGTATGATTCACCTTACTCATCAACACCCGGTTAGGTAGCACATAAATATAATTCCAGTTGAGGACGTTGGACTTGGCATAGGTCATAATATATTTTTGTCCGTCGCTCCCCGTCAGTTTCGCACTTCCCTGCCTCTCTGTAATATTTTGATGCAGCACGTCTTTTGAAACGGCATTTTCCATAGAATGGATCGCATACATTTGCTGCCCATCATCCGTACACACCATCAAATTTCCCTGCTCGGCATACCGCAGCTTTTCCATCTGATCAGCAAAAATTGTCTGCGGCAGACTGCTGACAAACACCACATTCTCCCGCACTCCGCTATTGCCCGCCAGTTTATTAAAGTATAAAACCTCTCTTGGGTTTCCAGCTTCCGTACGTACTTCCTGCCATCGCCCCTCACTGCCCTCCAGGCGCTGTTTCCAGGTTTCGAATGACAAATCGCTGTCACTATAATATGCATCATAGTATTCCTTCGCTGTATAATTGCCTTTCTTGCTGACAATGATGTCCTGGTCTCGGAAATATAACCGTATTTCCTGCACTTTGGGTATCAAATATTGATATAATTCAATCTCTTGAATCAATTGATAAATCAGATATTGGTTTGGATTCGTTTCCTGCTCTATTGTCCGAACCGCTGCATTGTTGGAAATGTCCATATATATTGTCATGGTATTTGTCAAAACAGAATCAAGCTCATTTTGCACCTGTCCCATCAAAGCCTGGTTGGCCTCCATGATTTCCTCCTGCATGACAGTTTGCGTTCTGAAATAAATAAAGTATTGAAAAATAATCGGGATCAGCAGCAAAAAGATATAGGATATAATCCAAGTATAAATAACGCTTTTTTCTTTTAATCGTTTCAATCGTTTTTCCTGCCTTTCGGTCGGTTTCGCCGTTTCATAACCTGCAATAGCATCTCTGCCTATAGATCAACTTTATTATATCAAAAAACTGGCTCTAATTCAAGAAAAATACAAAATTACCCAAAAAACTTCTTTGGACAATGCTGTCACCCCCCTTTTCTCCGTTTTATTTTTATAAAATTGCCCAAAGCTGCCTGTTGTTTTTTCTTTTTCATTTGCTTTTTTTTCCGTTTTCCTGTACAATAGAAGAAACAGCATGAGAATCCCTACGAATGGAAGGAGAATGGAATGATGGACATTTTACAAATCCCCAAGACAAAACGCGCTGCTGCACTGCGTGCAATGGACATTCCCGCATTGTTTGCCGCCGTCCGATTGCTTCAGGAAGCATCGGAAGAAGTTCCGCCATCTGCTGTCCGCCGTTTGGAGGAATATGGCAACGTGATGCGAATGCGTGAGTTTGACAACAGCTATGGCTGCCTATATCTGGCGGGCGTGGACGAAGCGGGTCGCGGTCCGCTGGCAGGCGACGTCTATACCGCTGCGGTGATTTTCGACAAAGGCATCATGATTGAAGGACTGAACGATTCCAAAAAGCTCTCTCCTGCAAAGCGGGAGGCCTTATATGATGTCATTTGCGAGCGCGCGCTTTCTTATCAGATTACTACCGCCAGCGTGGCACGGATTGATGAAATTAACATTCGCAACGCCACCTATGAATCCATGTGCGCCAGCGTACGCGGACTGCGCCCGGCGCCGGAATTTGTGCTGGTGGACGGCGATGCAATCAGGAACCTCGCTGTCCCTCATGAATGTGTAATAAAAGGCGACGCCACAAGCCTTTCCATTGCTGCCGCCTCCATTTTGGCAAAGGTCAGTCGGGACCGTTATATGATGGAGCTGGACAAACAGTATCCGGAATATGGCTTCGCTAAGCATAAAGGGTATGGGACTCGTGAACATATAGAAGCAATTCGCAAATTTGGCCCCTGTCCTCTGCATCGCCGCTCCTTCCTGACGAACATCCTAGGCGGGAAACAAGCGTGATGGGCGGCTGGAGAACCGCTCGGCAGCGGCAGCAGATTGCCCGCATGGCGGGACGCAATGACGGCGAGAAATACGCCGCCTGGTATCTGAAACAGCAGGGGTATTGCATACTGGAACAAAATTATTCCCTTCCCTATGCGGAAATTGACCTCATCGTACAGCGTCAGGATACACTGGTATTTGTGGAGGTCAAACACCGCAGTTCCCTGAAATATGGTCGCCCGTCAGAGTTTGTTACGTCTACCAAACAGCAAAAAATTCGCAATGCCGCATTGCAGTATATTCAGTCGCATAGGATAGAGTATCGGGAATATACCTTTCGCTTCGACGTGATTGAAGTCCTCGGTGCTTTCACAAATGACACATTACCGAAGCTAAACCATATTCCAAATGCATTTTGAGGAGGCGGCTCTCTTGACTGTTTTGGATCTTCATGCGGATACGTTACTGCATATTCATACGCCCAGCGATTTTTGCACGACTCAATTTCGACCGGATCAGGCGCTGCGTTATGATGGTTACATACAAGGGCTTGCCCTATGGGTGGAGGACAACGACGCACACCCCTACGACACGGTATGCACCTTGCTGAATCGATTGCGCTATGCCGGAACATTGACGCCGGTTTTAGCGCCGGCGGATTTTTCCGATATTTTAGAGCAGCGTCGGATTCCCGTGCTGCTTTCTCTGGAAAATGCCGCGTCGCTGGAAGGCAGTCTGGAAAAGCTGCACACGCTCTATCACAAAGGTGTGCGCGGTATTACACTGACCTGGAACGGTGAAAACGATGTGGCAGGCGGCTGCCTTTCCAGCGCAGGACTAAAACCCTTTGGGCGCAAACTAATTCGTGAGATGGAGCGGCTTGGTATGTATATCGATGTATCCCATCTAAATGACCGAAGTTTTTTCGACGTAACTTCCTATGCGACAGTCCCGCTTATTGCCAGCCATTCATGTAGCCGCGCTCTGTGTCCCCACCCGCGCAATTTGACAGATGAGCAATTTCGTCTGCTGCTGGACTCCGGCGGCGGCGTTGGCGTGTGTTTCTATCCGCTGTTTTTAAACTACACCCAAAATGCAAGTTTACATGATATAATCCTGCATATTGATCATTTTTGTCAAATCAGCGGCGGTGGTGGCGTTGGATTGGGCAGTGATTTTGACGGCACGCCCGTCAAAAACGACTCCATCTTTGATTCTTCCTGCTATCAAACACTTTTTTCGAAACTTGACGAACAGGGGTACTCGTCTCATGATATTGAACAAATTTCCTACCGCAGTCTCTATCATATCTTGAACATAATTCTAAAAAAATGATTTTTTTCGCGTTTCTTCTTGCATTTTTTCTCACTCTGTATTACAATATTACATTGATACGGTAAGAAATGAAAAATACGGGAGGAAATGCCATGTTTATTTCCACAAAAGCAAAGGCGGTTCATCCGTCCTCTACATTGGCAATTGATGCAAAGTTTAAAGCGATGAAAGCGGAAGGGTTAGATGTCGTCGGATTCGGCACAGGAGAGCCTGATTTCGACACACCGGAACACATTAAGTTTGCAGCCACGCGCGCGATTCAGGAAGGGGTAACCAAATATACACCTGCTTCCGGAACGCCAGCGCTGAAGCAAGCAGTCTGTTTTAAGTTCAAACGGGATAATGAATTGGACTATTCACCGGACCAAATTGTGATTTCCAATGGAGCAAAGCACTCTTTAATGAATATTTTTACAGCAATCTGCAACCCTGGGGACGAGGTCATTATTCCCGCGCCTTATTGGGTGAGCTATCCTGAAATGGTGGCGCTTGCGGATGGAAAATCTGTGTTTGTGACCACTGATGAAGAAACGGGATTTAAGATGACGCCGGAGGCGCTGGAAGCTGCTATCACAAGCCGCACGCGCGCCGTGGTGCTGAACAGCCCCAGCAATCCCACCGGCATGGTTTACACGCGGGATGAGCTGCGTGCACTGGCAGAAATCGCCGTAGCGCACGATATGTATATTATCTCCGACGAAGTCTACGAACACTTGGTATATGATGGCAATGAGCATGTCAGCGTCGCTTCGTTTGGCGGCGCTATCAAAGAACATACGATTGTTGTCAATGCGGTCAGCAAAACCTATGCCATGACCGGCTGGCGGATTGGGTTTACCGCTTGTGGCAGCGAACTTGCAAAGGCTATGAGCAATATTCAGAGTCACGCGACTTCCAATCCGAACTCCGTTGCACAGGCTGCCGCGGTTGCTGCACTGGAAGGACCGCTGGATACGGTATTTGCCATGCGGGACGCTTTTAAACAGCGCCGCGATTATATGGTACAGCGCATCAATTCATTGCCGCTGGTTTCCTGCAAAAAGCCCGGCGGCGCATTTTATGTCATGATGAACATACAGCAGCTGATTGGACAGCGTTTTTACGGACACACCATTTCTGGCAGCGACGATTTTGCGCAGCTGTTTTTGGAACAGAATAAAGTTGCCGTTGTTCCGGGCAGCGGATTTGGCGCGGAGAGCTATGTCCGTTGGTCCTATGCGACCTCTATGGATTCCATTCAAAAAGGGCTTGACCGCCTGGAACAATTTTTAAATGCTTGATACGCCGTTTAGGCTGTTTCTGATAAAAACCGCCTGGGTAGCTTCCCAGGCGGTTTTTTTATT
>CBCTHD010000228.1:0-4666 GCA_965146615.1 uncultured Clostridia bacterium | reverse complement strand
TAAATGATACGGCATATACGCTGGATACCGCACCTACAATTATCAATGACCGTACAATGCTTCCTATCAGATTTGTTGCAGAGAGTTTTAACTTTGATGTGGACTGGAACGAAGGGGAACAAATTGTTACAATCAGTAAAAAGGCAAGTGAACCTGTACAAACAACACCGTCTGTTTCTGATACAGAAAAGAGCGAAGAAAATAAAATCCTTGTTGCATATTTTACGGTTCCCGAAACGGACGATGTAGACACGTCTGCAAGAGCAAGTCGTGTCGCGAGTGACGGCGAGGTTCTCGGAAATATTGAGTTTATTGCGCAGACAATACAGGAAGAAACGGGAGCAGATCTATTTGCAATTGAAACGGTACAGCAATATCCTGGAACACATGATGAGCTTTTAGCGTTCGCGGCGGCGGAAATGGACAAAAATGAACGTCCCGCATTAAAAACAAAGATTGATAACCTTGATGATTATGATACGATATTTCTTGGTTTTCCAATATGGAACGCAGATTTACCGATGCCGATGTATACGTTCCTTGATGAATATGATTTGAGCGGTAAAACAATTATTCCTTTTACCGCTCATGGTGGAAGCGGCTTTGCGGGAACAATAAATACAATCGCACGGCAGGAACCGAACGCGACGGTTGAAACAAACGGGTTTTCTGTATCGCGTAACAGTGTAGCGGAAGCAAAAAATGATATTATTGCGTGGGTGCAGGCTTTTGGCTTTGTTAAGGCTGCCGCAGCAAAACCCAATGACAGCAATATCCTTGTTGCATATTTCTCACACACGGGAAATACGAAAGAGGTTGCTGAATATATCAGTAAGCAAACGGGCGCAGATTTATTTCAAATAGAAGCGAAAGAACCGTATTCCGGCGGCACACAAGCTGTTGCAGACAGAGCAAAATCCGAGGAAGAAACAAATGCGCGGCCAGAGCTTGCAGCAACCGTTTCAAATATGGAGCAATACGATACTATTTTTATCGGTTACCCTATATGGTATTACAATGCGCCGATGGTGATAGGGACATTTCTTGAAAGCTATGACCTTTCTGGAAAAACGGTTATTCCGTTCTGCACAAGCGCTTCAAGCACTATTGATGAAAGTATGGATTTCATCAATAGTGTAAGCAAGAACGCAACAGTTTTAGAAGGAATAACAGCGAATGGCAGCAACGGCGAAGTAGATGCTTGGCTTGATACGCTTGGTATAAAATAAAGTAAGCATAAAAAATCCGAAACGCTTAAGTTTGCGTTTCGGATTTTTTATGCTTTATGAACAACACTTGACATTCCATTGCATATCAGTTTTGTTGCAAGTTCAATAGCGTCCTCAATCGGCATTTTCTTGCCGTCCTCCACCCATTGCCGGTAAAGTAAGGTGGAATTTGCCCCGTAAAAGGAAAAAATAAAGTTTTCAGACAAATCATCCATTCCGAATACGCCCCTGTTTGTTTTTCTGCGGTATTCCATAATTCTTTTATTAACCGCTTCGTGAAATTTCTGATAACTTCCACTGCATATCAATCTTTCATGCAGTCTGGACTGATGTATGGTAGACTCGAAATACAAGCGTATTAAATTTTTGATGTCCGCCATACTAGCATAGCTTGCTTCCTTCTTTATAAAGGTATCTACTATTTCATTTTGTAATTCGGTTAGAAGCTCGTCTAAATCCTGATAATGCAGATAAAAGGTTTTTCTGTTGATTTCCGCTCTTGCGGTAAGCTCCTTTATGGATATTTCCTCATAATCCATTTCACATATCATTTCTTCAAAGGTTTCACGTATTGCTTTTTTTGTTTTGATAACACGTAAATCCTCGCGTTTCTTTTCTTCCAATTCAATATCACCTCACTGATATTCCGCCGTTAAATTTCTTTTATGCGGCATATTACTCTTTATTAAAATTATAGCACTTTGAGCTTCAGAAGCAAGGGGCAAAACATGCTATTTTAGGGTTTATGCCACGGTATTCATTTATGTGTGGCATAAACCCGTTTTTTCTGAAATCTGGTTATTGATTTTATATAGAAAATATTTTATACTACAGTTATGAGGAAAAAGCAACAGACAAGAAATATTTTTTGATTAAGAAAGGACAGGATTTTATGAATAAAAAAATTCTGGTTATTTCAGGCAGTCCAAGAAAAGGCGGAAATTCCGATACCCTGTGCGACCAATTTATCCAGGGTTGTACCGGGCAAGGAAATAGTGCAGAAAAAATATATTTGAGTGATTACAAAATAAACTTCTGCACTGCCTGTTATGCTTGCAAGCAAAGCGGTAAATGCGTACAAAAAGACGATATGCAAAAGATAATAGATAAAATGGAAAAGGCGGACATTATCGTATTATCGACGCCCGTATACTTTTACGCGATAAACGGACAAATGAAAACAATGATAGACCGCACAATGGCTTGCTATTATCCGAGAACGCTTGAAAACAAGGAATTTTATTTTATCGCAACCGCGGCGGAGGGGGAATCTGCTGTAAAGCGAGCGTTAGACGGTTTATATGGATTTACAGATTGTATACCCGGAGCAGCGGTTAAAGGCGTTATTTGCGGAGCAAACGCATGGCAGCTTGGCGATATTAAAGGAAATCCGGCAATGGTTCAAGCATATGAAGCAGGAAGCAATATCTAAAAGGAGCGAAATAATATGAAAAAAATACTACTTGCATTACTTAGCACAACAATATTATTATTCATGGCAGGCTGCGGCGATACTACAAAAATGCCGGATGCTACGGCGGATATACCGGCAAATTCAGCGCAGCCACAAAAATCGGATAACAATGGAGCGAGAGCGCTTATCGCATATTTTACAGTGCCCGAAGCAGACGGAACAGATACTTCTGCCGGAGCCAGTCGCGTTTCGGACAATGGTGAAGTGTTCGGAAACACGCAGTATATTGCACAGCTTATCCAAGATGCAACAGGCGGGGACTTGTTCGAGATTAAGACGGTTCAAGATTATCCCGATTCACATCAGCCACTTTTGGATTTTGCTTACAATGAACTGCGTGATGATGCGCGGCCCGAATTGGAGAGCCACATAGAGAATTTAGCCGATTATGATGTGATATTTATTGGTTATCCCAATTGGAATGCGGATTTACCTATGCCTTTATACACTTTTTTTGAAGAATATGATTTCAGCGGTAAAAAAATAATTCCTTTTGTAACGCATGGTGGCAGTGGATTTTCCGGAACTGTCAGGACAATATCAGAATTACAACCAAATGCAGAGGTTGTATCAAACGGACTTTCCGTTTCAAGAAATAATGTTGCAAAAGCAAACGATGATGTTGTCAGTTGGTTACAGGGACTTGGTTTTTGAGGGAAATAACCGTCATGAACAAAAAGAAATTTGTAAAAATAATAACAGATATTTTAATGACAATGCTGCTGATGTGCCTTATGCTTTACCAACTTACAGGACAGCTTTTTCATGAATATGCAGGCGCAGGAATGTTCCTATTATTCATTTTTCACCACATATTAAATGATAAATGGCTGAAAAATCTATCAAAAGGGAAATATTCACCACTCAGAATGGTAATGACGTCAGTAAATCTGCTGTTATTGGTTGATATGATAGGTCTTATGGTTAGCGGTATCATGATGTCAAGGTATGTATTTTCATTTTTCAATATACGCGTTGGAATTTCGTTTGCACGAATGGCGCATATGCTTTGTTCTTATTGGGGCTTTGCCTTAATGTCGGTACATATCGGGCTGCATTGGAGCATGGTTGTTCGCCCGTTAAATAACGCGCCTAAATCGGTTGTTTGTATTTCGCGGATATTAGCTGTAATGGTATCCGTATTTGGAATATACGCATTTATGAAAAACAGATTATGGGCATATATGACCGGAATAGAGCAGTTTGTTTTTATGGATTATGGGCAATTGAGCCTATTCATATCTTTAGAATATATGTCAATAATGGGAATGTTTATATGTGTTACATATTACGCTACTATTCTTATAAAAGGAAATGATTATGATAAAAAATAAGACTTGGATAATCATATTTAGTTTGATAGGAATCGTGGTTCTTTCCGTTGCGGTTATAGCGGTAAGGGGAAATCAGCCACAAAAAAATAAAACGGCAAGAATCTATCAGAATGGCGAACTGCTGAGAGAAATCAATCTTAATATCATTACGGAGCCGATTGAATTCGATATAATCGGCGATAACGGGCACGTTAATACTGTCAGAGCAGAGCAGGGAAGAATCCGTATGCTCCATGCCGAGTGCCCGGACAAGATATGCGTAAATCAAGGTTGGATAGACAATGGCGTAATTCCCATTGTGTGCCTGCCTAACAAAGTAACCATAGAAATAACCGGCACAAACAGCGATGTTGACGGACAGACAGGAGGCATTTGATGTGCGTGCAAGAAAAATTACATTTATAGCAATGCTTACGGCGATTGCCCTGACAATATTTATTGTAGAAGCGCAGATTCCGGCGCTTGTTCCCATACCGGGGATTAAGCTCGGCCTTGCAAATGTTATCACGCTTTTTGCGCTTATGACACTGAGCCGAAAAGAAGCATTTCTTATCTTGATGCTGCGTATTATTCTCGGCAGCGTTTTTGCAGGAAGCATCATGAGCTGTATGTATTCGCTTGCCGGAGGG
>CBCTHD010000227.1:0-4686 GCA_965146615.1 uncultured Clostridia bacterium | reverse complement strand
GTTAACAATTCCATCATACTTTTTTCTTTCAAATAAGTAAAGATACAAATTCTAAATTAGAAAATACAAATTCTAAAAAGCGGTATTTTTACGCAAAAAATGCGGTCAGACAGTTGTTTTTTCTGTCTGACCGCAGGTTGATTGTATGATGTTTTTTTAATTGTAATTTTTTGCCAGTCGTATAATCCTTTTGTATTAAATATTTTTCTTTCTGTAGCTACCCGGCGTCATACCCGTTGCCTTTTTGAAATTCCGCGTAAAAGTAACCGTATTTCCAAATCCCACTTTCTCCGCAATTTCTTCAATCGTGGCTTCTGTCGTCAGCAGCAGTTCTTTGGATTTGGTCATTCTAAGTTTCGCAATATAAGTGGAAATATCTTCACCACAAGCAACTTTAAACATCTTTGAAATATAAGATGGCGCAAACTTAAAATGCGCCCCGATTTGATTGACATTTAGTTCATAACTCCCGTAGTTTTCGTCAATATATCCTCGTATTTCTTCAATGATACCCCCTGGTTTTTTCTCTTGATACATCTCGCAAACAATCTGAACCATATAATTTAGCTCTGCAACCATATGATTCAGCATGGAAGAATTCAGTAATTTTTGCAGCTGCGAAAAAGCATCACTGGCATCTTTATCGTCGGACACCTCAATATACATTTTTAGCAGCGAGAGCATAACATCATATATAAATATTTTGACTGTGCCAACAGACAAGCGGGCGGTCCCGGTATAATTATGCAAATAATCATTTATCTTTTCCTGTGCCATTGCAGTGTTCCCAGTTCTTACTAACGCTTCAAATTCGCTCTTGCTCTCACGCGTAAAGGTATACTTGTCATTCAACTTTTCTGTTTGCAAGTCGTCGTAGCTTATACTCTGCTTTTCCCGCGTCCAATCGCAGTATTCCAGTGAAGCGACTGCCTCTTTATATGCGGTGTCAATTATACCGGTATCCGTTTTGACACCGCTGATTCCCGATGAAAACGAAATATTAAAATATTCCAACATATATTGACCGGCTTTGGCGATACCTTCCCCTATCAACTTTACAACGTTGCTATGCGTATCCTGGTCAGATACAAGACACACCAATGCATTGTCAATTTCCGTACTCAATACGTTCAAGCCTTTCTCGCTCCACAGTTCACAAAGCACATTACACAAGGAAAAATTTCCTGTGCGGATCAGAAATACTTCATCGCGGTTATCCCAATATGTATCCTCTGCCAAAATTCCAAAATCATTAATGGAACAAATGACCACAGCGTACTGGCGGCTGTCCTTAATCATGTCATAATACTCAAAGCTGTCCAAGGTCGATTCATCAACCTTTTTGCCAAGCAGAAGATTGTTCAGAAGATTGGACTTGATAATCGACTGGTTTTTATGCAGTACTTTAATCATTTTCTGTTGTTCTACAGTGATTCTATCAAACGCTTTCTCAATCAGTACATACTCATTTTCTCCCGCCTGAGAGAGAGACACCTTTGCTTTTTTAATCAGTTTGCTAATCGGCTTATAATTATAACGCAGTAAAATCCAAATGAGAACAATACCGGCAATAATGCAGCAGATAACATCAATAACAATTGTATACGCAACCGATTTGATGGGTCCATAATACATGGTTTTATCCACATAATAGCTGAGCGTAAGGGCGCCGCATCGTCTCGAATACAGGATATATCGGCTGTTATTTTCTATATCCGTAAGATCTGGATCGCTGCAATAAACAATATTATCATCATGGGAACGCAAAACCAGTATATTTTTATTTCCATCATAATTTGCAGTATGTATCATCGAGTCAAACAGTTCTTTTTGTATAAAAAAATAGGTATATGCATTTTCAACTGCAACCGCATTGCTCATTATATGCTGTAGTAAAACAATGTCACCCTCGTTGTTTTTCATTACAGAAATATCCTTTGTTTTTAATTGATTTAGGTTGTCCGTAAATTCTTCATAGGAGTATATTTCCTTAAACCAAGAATTGTAAAAGCTCTGCAAACTGTCTATGGTTAATGTGGAGACTGTATAATCAATATTTTTCAGGTAAACAAAGATTCTGGTATTGGTGCCCTCATTCATTATTTTCATTTGGTTTTTTGCAAGATTTAAATTATATATCACATCATTATCCACATATTTTTCATTAATGAGTTTTGAAAACAGGCTATCCAACGGTATATTGTTATGAAATTTCTGTAGCTGTAAAAGTTCCTGATTTACCGTATCTGCCGCATCCTCAATGATTTTGTCATTGTAATGAAAAGAAAGATTCCTGAGACTTTGGAGTGATTGTATATAGGCAACTACGCTAAACAACAATGGAATGATAAGTAATATCATATAAGAGACCAGCCATTGCTTTTTTATCTGCTTGTTATTCATTGCGATAAACCGCCTTTCTGTGAAAGGCACCAACAGGGTTATAAAACCGAACGAATGTTACCTTTCGATGATTGAATTGTGTTATACTGCTTCTGTAGGAGGTCTTCTATACTTAAAACTTTCAATGTATCATAACTGCGGAGCAGTTTCGCCCCTGCACACATGGGTGGTTCCGAGCCGTATCCCGGCGTGGAACTTCCTCTGCGAATAGGCGCTATGTGCCTATTATATCACAAAAGCCACACGCTGTCCATATCGTTGTGGCTTCTGTGATATACTATCTCTGTTACTGTCCCAATACCAGCAATTGGCGTGCATTTTCATACATGATGTCCTCCACATCCTCATCTGTCAGACGTAGATCTGCCGCACAACGCTTCAGCGCACGCAGCTGCTCATAAATCATCAGCGTTACATCTTTTTCGTCTGTCTCCCGCATGTGTGAGTCATCGGACACATCACCGTACAGTCCTCTTGGTACTACATTATAATAAACGCCGCCTTCGGTAATCCGATACATTCTCATAGATGCGATAGGAAGGTCGGAACCAAACATAAGTCGCTTGGTCCCCACCGCCTTGATGCACGCTTTGATAGCGTCGTCACACAAGTTCGCCGTAAAGTCAAACATCATGCGTTCCGTACGTCCTAACACTTCAAAAGCGTCTCCAATATCCTCCATGGAATAGGCGCGTCCTATATGCGCCACAATCAGCCGCACGCCCGGATACCGTCGTTCAATCTCCATAAGTTGCGCTACGTTCATGGGGTCGCGAAGCCGCTTAGACCGTGGAATGTGTAGCATGACAATCCATCCGTTTTTGTCCGCCACTTCCAAATGCTCATGGGGCAGAAAATCAAAAATCCGCAGTTCCGCCGGCGGGACATAGGGCGGACAATTTGTCAGATATGGTTTAAGACCCAGGCAACCGTTTTTCTTTACCTGTTCTTCCAATTCTTCCGCACTCATGGAATAATCCGTCCTAAAAAGTGTGGGAAATCCATATTTTTTTGCACTTTCCCGCACATAGTCGTTGCATTGACCCACATCTTGATTACATCCACCAAAGACCAGCGGAATTACCCGGTTGTTAGGGAACAGTTTCTTCATTCCCTCCACCAGATTTTCCGCCGTCTGTTCATCTGCTACCAACTGCGTCCAGGTAGAACCGCCGTTGGCATCTCCGTAGGGACGGAATGTATTCTTCCAGATATGGGTATGAATATCAATAAAAGTTTCCGGCAAAAAATCCTTTAGCTCTGTTTCATATACTTTCCGGTCATAGTCAGTCAATTTCAACTCATACATTTCCATTTCTCCTTACTTTTCCCGTAAGCCTTCATAAGCTGTAACCTCATCCTCATACAATCCAATTGCCACAGCGGCAGTTATAGCTGCCCCAACAGCGCCCGTATACGCACCTTGTGCCGCTCGAACCGCAAGTCCCGTCATCTCGGAAATCACCTCCAGCCACAGCGGACATTCCGAAGGACCACCTACCATTATGGCCTCCCTTGCACATATCCCCTGCTGCGCCAACCGTTTTATTTTTTCATTTAACAGACGTACAGCGCCTTCCATAATGGCACGCGCTATATGTTTTTTAGGGTACTGCCGAATTTCCTCATCCGCCGGTCTGTCAAACAAATCAATCGTCAATCCACCTGCCTCCGAATCGCTCCGGGCCGCCTGGTCAGCAAACTGCTCAAACATATAGTCTCCGTCCGTGATATATCTTTTAATATAATATTCAATGTGTCTCGATATGGACGGAACAGAAGCCATCGCCCCCCAGCACCCTTCCGGCGAACGAAAAGGATCCACCAGTAGTTGGCAGCGAATTGCCGTTTCTCTATCTTTCACGGGATAAAACCCTACCCATGAGGTGCCGCAAGAGAGCAGCATTTGCCCCTCTTTTAGAACGCCCGCGCCACGCGCCGCGCTGGGATGGTCAAAGGTTCCCAGAATCAAAGGCGTCCCCTCCGGCAGTCCGGACAGCGCAGCACCTGCTTCTGTGACGCTGCCTATCACCTCTCCCGCTTTTCCAACCGGCGGCAGTTTTCTTTCTTCGATTTCCAAAATGTCCAGCAGCTTCCGGTTATACCTTCCGGTTCGCTGATCCAGCAAATAGAAAGGGGTTCCTGCCGAGTTGCTGATTCCCCATGCACCGCTCAGCCGCCAATACAGGTATTCTGTGCTCATACAAATTTTACCGCAGTTCTCCAAGATTTCAGGGCTGTGGTATTTCAAATAACAAAGCTGGGCAAGCGGAAAGGTTTGGT
>CBCTHD010000226.1:0-4693 GCA_965146615.1 uncultured Clostridia bacterium | reverse complement strand
GTGGATAGCGGAACAGGTTGTCCTTGTTGGAGTTGTATAAAATGGTGCCGCCCTCTCCGATAATGCTGTCCACCGTGTCAGGGGTGAGGGGGATGATTTGGTCGCCGCCCAGAAAAAGCCCGCGGTATCCATTTTTAATGCCTACGACTTCCAGGCCATATTGATAGACCGCCGTGTTGACTGCCGCCCGAATCACTGCATTGAGCCCAGGACAGTCGCCGCCGCCTGTCATAATGGCTATTTTTTTGATTGTTTGTTCCATAGTGCGCCCTCCTAAAAAATGTCTTTGGTACTACCATCCCTCAAATTTGGGTTTTTATACATCATAACTTGTCCGGCGTTTATTGTATCACACTCCTGAAACGAATGCAAGTACTTTTTCTTTCAGAAAATGAATGATTTGACAATATTTCCTTGCTTTTTTAGCGTGCTTCCTATATAATAGACGGAAGGAGGCGGTGAAATGATTAACGAGCCGATAGCATACAGCAAAAAGCCCGTGGATATGTCTATCAATTCTCAGTTTCGGAAAGTGGCGGAAAATGCGTCTTATGGCTGCCGCCGCACGAAAAGCGCCGGATATTACGATGAAACGGTGGATAAGACGTTTTATTGCTGGAACGGAGAAGGGATGGACGTCTGGGTCGGAGAATTTGATCATAAAACAGGACAATTTGGGGAAAACCATTTGGTAGTCGTCAACAACATGAAAACCACATGGGATTACCATAATTATCCGGTTATGGTGCAGGCGCCGGACGGGCGGCCGCTGATTTTCTATTGCCGGCATGGCAGGGAAATGTATCAACTGACGGGCAAGCCGCACAGCGTGTCGGAGGGGTTTGAACTGAAAACCATCAGCACAGATTTAAACTGTTATCCATATGCGGTGGTGGCGCAGGAAGATGTTTATGTATTTTATTCCCGCAACGATGACTTGTCTCACCCATACCGCACGTTAAAATATATGAAATCCGGTGACAGCGGGCAGACATGGGAACCCGGTGTTGCCGTAGTGGATAGTCAAAAGGCGGACGCGCAACGGTTTGACGAAGTATACATGTGCGATGCATGCTATTTGCCCAACAGCGGCGCCTACCCGGCGCGTATCCAGTTTACCTGGTCTATGTGGGGCGGGCCGAACGGTCATGCAAACCAGGGGCAGGGCGCATATCTTGCCTATTTATCCATGGAGGATCTCAAGGTCTACTCTCCGGCAGGAAAATGCATGACGGAGTTGCTCTGCTATCATGATATGGTGGAGCATTGCCAGGTATCCTTGGTTCCGGCGACGGCGGAGGTGCGCCACAGCGTACAGATGGCGGTTTCGACGGCAGCGCCGGAAACGGGCGCGCCCATTGTGTTAATTGGCGGATTTGACGAAACGGGTGCAGCGCGTATTATCTGTCACCGGTTCAATGAGGTGTCGTGGGACGTGTCTGTTGTGGAAGAAGGTGTTTCGTCGTTGCAGGATCTGAGCGTCGGCAAGGAGCCGGGGGACTTTAGCATTGCCTATTTTGTCGGGCACTATGCGGTGACGCGCTGCTATGACGGCGGGAAATGGTCAACAGACCTGGTGGCGGAAATCCCGTTGGAAGGAAAAACAGATGCGGTACCATATATCAATTTTATTCAGGGGCACGGGCACGGCGTGATTGGGTTTCTTGCAGCGGTGGAACTGGCGCAGCGTAACAGTAACTATGAAGGCATTTGGCCCGTATATCTCTGGATTCGGGAACCATAATATGAGTGAAACGGGGTGGTATTATGCAGGAAATTAGTCCGATCTTTGCGGCACTGGCGGGAACCGGGTTTACCTTTCTTCTCACAACGCTTGGTGCGGCGGTGGTGTTTTTCTTCCGCGGTGAAATCAATAAATCCATGCAGCGTATCTTTTTGGGATTTGCGGCCGGCGTTATGATTGCGGCGTCCGTTTGGTCGCTGATCATTCCGGCAATTGAAATGGCGGAGGAACAGGGGAAGCTGGGCTGGCCGCAGGCGGCGGGAGGATTTTTGCTCGGCGCGGTGTTTTTGCTGCTCGTTGACCGGCTGCTGCCGCACTTGCACCCGGGCGCAAAGGAACCGGAAGGAATACACAGCAATTTGAAACGGACAACCATGCTGGTCTTTGCGGTCACGCTGCACAACATTCCGGAAGGGTTGGCTGTCGGACTGGCATTTGGGCTGGCCGCAAACGGCGACATAAATAACACCATGGCGGCGGCGCTTGCGCTGGCATTGGGAATCGGGCTGCAAAACTTTCCGGAAGGGGCGGCAATATCGCTGCCGCTGCGGCAGGAAGGGCTGTCGCGGACGAAATCCTTTGTCTATGGCGCTTTGTCCGGCGTCGTTGAGCCCGTTGCGGGTCTGATAGGCGTATTGCTGGCGGGTTCTGTCGGCGCGCTTATGCCCTGGATGCTGGCATTTGCAGCCGGTGCGATGATTTACGTAGTGGTGGAAGAACTCATACCGGAAGCGAACTTGGGCGAACATTCCCATTCGGGAACGGCGGGCGTCATGATTGGCTTTGTCGGTATGATGATTTTAGACGTTGCGCTGGGTTAAGCTATATATAAAGGAAGAAAAAAGAACCGTGGAGAAATTCCACGGTTCTTTTTTGGGGTATCCGAAAAGTTGTATTCAGCTTCCCTCATTTTTGAATTCATAGGTTTCACCTTTATACGCTTTCTGGACTTTTTCGAAAGATATAGGCTTACCGGAGAAGTTCATGTTTTTGAATAATTTTTCCAGCCTCTACACCGATGAAATACCCTTTCATGTAGGCATTTCCTTCCGCACGCATCAACTGGCGGCGGGAAATGTCGACAAACTTAAGAAACATATCACACTTTTCTTTGCCCAAAGAATGTGTAAGGCGGCGTTCCAGCTTTTTCAGCAAAGTTCGGTCCTCTTGTTCCCATGACTGTTCTAACGCTTCTCCTAATTCGCGAACATATGCGTCATGATAAAATTCGTTTCGGAAATCCAAAACTGGTTTCTCTGCGTTTTCCGCAATATTTACCCATGCGTCTTCGTGTAAATCCATAAAAATTCCACTCCTTTATATTGAATATATTTTATATTGGAACGCAGTACTACAATATTATCTATTTATCTAAAAAATAGATTGGTAATTGTTCCAGTGCAAATTTGCGTAGGAAAATACCGGTATTTTCAATGTCAATTTTTAAAATATCCCCATTATGAAGGTCTGCTTTCAGCATGTTTTGTTCTTCTAATTCCAGAGTGTTTTCCTCAACATCTAAGGAAATGACTTTGCTGTCAAAAGCGCCGTCCTGATAAATGCGAGACAGCATTGCTGACGGGGAAATAATCATACAGCCATTGTCAATCATATGTAATGTGGTGTAGTTCTCTTTTGTGATATTGAGATAGGCAATGCCCGCTTTAGGCACTTCCACGCGGTTATTGCGGATTTCTTCAAAAAATGTATCTTGTTGCAACTTTCTACGGAGTCGGAAATGCTCACGCTTTTCCTTTTCTAAAACAAATTCACCAAATTTTTCTTTTATTTGTTGGTATGTGTTTTCCATTGTCATAAAATCCTTTATCTCTGTTGCGAGTATAAATTTATTGAGATAATCGGAAAATTTTTGCATAATATTCTTTCCTTTCCATAAAAAGCAATAATCTTAAATGGCACATTATTTTACCCACATTAGGCAAAATAAAAATTTAAATCTTTTAAAATAAGGAAGTATACATCTATCATTAGATGCATACGACCTTTACACAATTTAAAACGGAAGATACAATATATAATGAGGAGGAGTGTGGAATGGATAACAGGAAGATAATTGGACAAAGATTACAGAATTATCGTAAATCATTACACATTCCTCGTTTTGTATTTTGCGAAAGGGCAAATATATCCTCTCGCTCTCTGAGTGACATTGAGACCGGAAAAAGATGGATGTCAACAGAAACGTTATATAATATCTGTAAAGGCTTTGATATCAATGCAGATTATTTGCTGTTTGGCGCGGAACGCAAAACTGCTGATACATCTTTGGACAGTCTAATTCAACAAATACCACAACAATATACTGATGTGCTTGAACAATCGGTAAAAATGTTATTGGAAACGATTCGTATATCAGAATCATTTCAAGAGGATAAGGAAGATGAGATATAGTGGTAATAGGGGGGGCGGTCTGTTTGTGCGTCTCCCTATTATTATATATTTTTTTTGTATGTTTGTCAAGATGAAAGGATTAAATCAATAGTTTAATCCAGTGTAAACTTTTGGTATAAATGATAGACTACACATGTAAGGTGTGGTGATAATATGAGCAGGAATTATTATGATTTTGGACCGATTGGTAAAAGAATTAAAACGGCACGTGAAAAAAAGGGGCTAACGCAGGAGCAGTTGGCGGAAATTTTGGGAGTGACGCCTAATCATATATCGGAAATTGAACGCGGCATCAGCGGCTTGTCCATCCCTTCTCTAATGGGAATCAATCAGCATTTAGATATATCGGCGGATTATATCTTATATGGAAGATTGATTGAGGATAGCAGCAATCCCATTCATGCGAAATTAAAAGAGCTTTCACCGTCACAGACCTTGGCGGTCGAAAAAATGATAGAGATTTTTGCAGACTATTGCAAACAGGAAACGGGGAGAAAAGATTAAAAGCTGTGTATGGGAGCATTTACTCACCCTACG
>CBCTHD010000225.1:0-4694 GCA_965146615.1 uncultured Clostridia bacterium | reverse complement strand
TGGTAATCCCTTCTGTCGGAATTTTATCTGCCTCTACCTGGTAACCAAACGATAAGGAGGACAAAATAGCAATTTTAAGGCAAGCATCTTTTCCTTCCACATCAGCTGCCGGATTGGCTTCTGCATACCCTTTTTCCTGTGCATCTTTCAGGGCTGTTTCAAAACTTTTTCCCTTTTTAATCATTTCTGTTAATATATAGTTTGTTGTGCCATTTAAAATACCAATAATTTCACTGATTTCATTCGCCGCCAGACACTGGTGCATAGGACGAATTATCGGAATTCCACCGCCAACACTCGCTTCAAACATATAATGCACGCCATGCTCTTTTGCTGTTTCTAAAAGCTCTGCACCATAGGTTGCCACCAACTCTTTGTTGGAGGTTACCACGCTTTTTCCCGCTTCCAAAAGCTGTTTGGTAAATTCATATGCAGGATGCAGCCCGCCAATGACCTCTGCTGCAATATCAATCTCCGGGTCATTTAATACTTCATTAAAGTCCTTTGTAAAAAGCGATTCCGCTTCATGCCCCGGAAAATCTCTAATGTCAACAATGCGTCCCAGCTCCACTGGTTTACCCGCTTTTCGCGCAATGCTGTCATGATTTTTTTTGATGATTTCATATACACCGGAACCAACTGTTCCAAACCCTAAAATCGCTACCTTTGACATTCCTTTTCCTCCCTCTATCCTCTTGCTATCATATCCACTTTTTTCACGCCCGGCACTAATTTCAACGCATCGAGCATTTCCTGCAATCCCGCAGAAAGATGCGGTGTTTTCAGGGATATTGTCAAATCTGCCACGCCGCCAACCGGTAAGTTTTGATTGATGGTGAGAATATTGACCTGCTCCTTTGCCAAAACCGTTAGAATCTCCGATAACACTCCGGTACGGTCTGTCAGGATAAAAAACAGCGTGACAATCTGTTCATCTTTCATTTCATAAAATGGGAAAATGTAGTCCTTGTATTTATAGTATGCACTTCTACTAATTCCCGCC
This sequence comes from uncultured Clostridia bacterium, assembly GCA_965146615.1. GTDB lineage: Bacteria > Bacillota > Clostridia > RUG12999 > RUG12999 > JAAWTG01. The sequence continues at coordinate 3,691 of CBCTHD010000225.1, read as the reverse complement.
ATTTCCGCTGCCTCATGAACCGTAGCGGCTTCTGCACTGCTCAAATACTGCTTTGCCTTTAAAACGCCGTGGTATACTTTAGGCAGAATCGTCATGTCTACCAGCATAAGCTGTTGTTTTTTCTCCATGCGTGTTCACCTGCCAAAAACAAAAGTCTTCATGTCGTATATCTTAACACAAACTGTATACAAAAGCAAGCGGGAATATCTAAAATTATCATTATGAATAAAAAACTACCGTTTTTTTCTTGCTTATTGGATAATATTATGGTATGATTAAGAATGAGCACACCAGAATGTAAAAAATTAACAACTATTGAAAGGATGAAACCCAATGCAGGATTTTTTATTGTCCGTTGTTGTACCTATGTACTTTGAAGAAGAAGTCGTGCAGGAGTGCTACAAACGGCTGACGAGCGTTTTACATAACAAATATCATTATGAACTGATTTTCGTCAACGATGGCAGCACCGACAAAACCCTGCCTCTTCTGGAAGAAATCGCAAGGGCGGACAAGCATGCAAAAATCATCAGCTTTGCCCGCAATTTTGGACACCAGGCAGCGGTTACCGCCGGTATCGCCAAGGCGCAGGGCGACGCAATTGTCATCATTGATGCCGATTTACAGGACCCGCCGGAGCTCATTCCCGATATGATTTCTCTGTGGCAACAGGGACATGAAGTGGTCTATGCCAAACGGAAGAAACGAAAAGGGGAAAGCAAATTCAAGTTGATTACGGCAAAATTGTTTTATCGTTTTTTGGATGCAATGACCGATATTCACATTCCGACTGATACCGGCGATTTTCGTCTCATTGACCGGAAAGTCGCTGAGGTGTTTAAAACCATGCCGGAGCGCAATCGTTTTATCCGCGGCATGGTTAGCTGGATTGGTTTTTCGCAGATTCCTATAGAATATGAACGCGATGAACGGTTTGCGGGCGAAACCAAATATCCGCTGAAAAAAATGCTGAAGTTTGCCAGCGATGGTATTGTCTCTTTTTCCGTCAAACCCCTTCGATTGGTTTTGCTGCTGGGATTTCTTGCGACAATTATTGCAATTTTGCTCTTTTTATATGCGGTTCTAGGAAAACTCTTTTTCCCCGCTGCTTCCTCCAGTGGCTGGGCGTCTCTGATGGCGACTATCACATTTTTTGGCGGCATTCAACTGCTCTCGCTGGGTGTGGTAGGCGAATATATCGCCCGTATCTATGAAGAAAGCAAAGACCGTCCGCTTTATATTGTGGCAAAAGAAATTAATATAGAAGAAGAAAACAAGGAAGGATGCGTTTAAATTGAAATATATTGTTGTATTAGGCGATGGAATGGCAGATTACCCCTTGGAGACGTATGATAATAAAACGCCGCTGGAGCTAGCAAAAAAACCAATCATGGACAAACTGGCTGCGCAAGGCCTGCTTGGATTGGTGAAAACAGTACCGGAAGCATTTAAACCGGGTAGTGATGTGGCAAACCTGTCCGTCATGGGCTATGACCCGCATCAGTATTATACTGGTCGCTCTCCGCTGGAGGCTGCCAGTATTGGGGTGCCGCTGCGTGACGGCGATATTACGTTCCGCTGCAACCTGGTGACGCTTTCAGAAGAAGAACCATATGAAGAGAAAACGATGGTTGACTATTCCGCAGACGAAATTTCCACAGAAGAAGCACATGCACTGATTGCAGACCTGGCGAAGGAATTTGACACGGATGTCATCCATTTTTATGGCGGCATTGCCTATCGACATCTCATGGTGTGGAACGGCGTTCCGTTGGATTTTGAATTGACGCCGCCGCATGACATTACGCTCCGCAAAGTAACAGAATACTTGCCGAAAGGTCCTAACAGCAGCGTAATTTTCGATGATATGAAACGCAGTTTTGAAATACTGAAACATCATCCCATCAATGAAAAACGCCGCGCCCGCGGTCTGCGTCCCGCCAACTCCATCTGGATTTGGGGAGAAGGTGAAAAACCGCATTTAGACCCGTTTCAGGACAAATTCGGACTGCACGGCAGCGTCGTTTCCGCGGTGGATCTGGTAAAGGGAATTGGCGTTTGTGCCGATATGGATGTCATTGAAGTAGCAGGCGCAACGGGAAACATTGATACCAACTTTGAGGGCAAGGCACAGGCTGCCATTGATGCGCTCAAACACGGCAGTGATTTTGTGTATCTTCATTTTGAGGCGCCCGATGAATGTGGACACCGCAATGAAACAGAAAATAAAATTAAATCCATTGAATATTTGGACAGCCGTGTTTTAGCATATTTGCTGCCTGAATTAGACAAACTAGAAGAAGATTATAGTATCCTGGTGTTGCCGGATCACCCGACGCCGCTCTCACTGCGGACACATACGCGCGATGCTGTGCCGTTTCTGATTTACCGCAGCAATGACGTCCGGCAGAATACTTGGACCTATTCGGAAAAAGAAGCTGCAAAAACCGGCGTGCTGGTCGAGCCAGGTCATCAATTGATGCAGCTGTTTTTGCAAAAATAAAACTTGATTTGACAAGTTAATTTCTACAAGGAGGTGATGCGCTTGTCCATTATACCAAAACGCCACGAAAAGGTGATACGTTTTTTGCTGTATACGACTGTTATCGTTCTGGCAGGATATTTTCTCTTGCCCAAAGCGTTGATTTTGTTTTTACCGTTTATATTAGCATTTTTACTTGCTTCCTTGATCGAACCGCTGGTTCGGTTTTGTGAGCAACGGTGTAAAGTCCCACGTAAAATTGGCAGCGCATTTATCCTTTTGCTGGCAATAGCGCTCCTTTCTCTGCTCCTGGTGTTTCTGGTAAACAAAGGCGTTAATGAAGTCAAACAATTAATGACGCACTACAGCGAAATAACTGCAAACTTTATGGAATACTATGATTATTTCATTACGTCCATGCGTTGGTTATCTCCCGATGTGAAAGAAATGTTGGAAGGCATCACAACCAATATTACTGACAGCCTTTGGTCCCTGCTGCAAGACCTGGCGCAGGGTGCGGTCAATTTTACTACTAGCTTTATATCCGGCATTCCAAGTGCGGTCATTGCATTTCTGGTATTTTTGCTGTCAAGTTACTTTATCAGCAGCGAACGAACACAGATTATGCAAACATTAAAGAAAAAATTGCCGAAATTCTTTGTCCACAATGCCCGCCGCATGAAGCATTCCCTATTTTTTGCGGTCGGCGCTTACATCAAAGCACAAGCAATATTGATGTGTATTACCTTTGTGGAACTGCGCATTTGGTTTGCTGTTTTACAACAGCCCTATGCAACACTACTCGCATTTGTTATCTCCTTCTTTGACGCGCTGCCATTCCTGGGCACTGGTGGTATTTTAATCCCATGGGCGCTCATCTCTCTTTTAACGCACAATTACTTTAAGGCTGTCATTTTGATTGTTGCGTATGGCGTGGCGCTTGGTATCCGTCAATTTCTGGAGCCTAAACTAGTCAGTATGCAAATTGGTATGCCACCCATTTTAACAATCATGTCTATTTATTTAGGATTAAAAATTTTTGGATTTGTCGGCGTTATTATCGGTCCGGCATTACTCATCATCATCAAAGACACGATAGATTCCGGTCTGATGCACAATATTTATGCAGGAGACGACGAATATGAAATGCCAAAAATTTCTGATGATACCACAGATACGTAGGTTAACTGTTTATTAAAAAATGCCATC
>CBCTHD010000224.1:0-4696 GCA_965146615.1 uncultured Clostridia bacterium | reverse complement strand
CTGTCAGTGTTTTGAATCCATCCGCTACGATGGCAGAAAAATGAACAAATACATCGTCTCCGCCGTTATCGTTGGAAATAAATCCATAGCCTTTTTCTGCATTAAACCATTTTACTGTACCACGATTCATTTTCGGTACCTCCATCTATAAAAAATATTGTACTCCTCTTTGTAAAATAAAAAATCACATACTGTCTGTAAGTCATGAAACGAGCGAATGACTTACAACAATATGTGAGCTTCAATCGTACATTTAGGATGTGTTTATTATATCATTATCCCCTCGATTTGTCAATCGTTTTTTGAAATATCCTTCTGTTGTCTAGCGCGAAGTGTACAAAATAAAAAGCCTTGATGTTCAAGGCTTTTTATTTCATTTGATTCTTTTTGAAACGAATTTTCCTTCCGTTCCACTATTCCACAGCAGGAAGTTTGTCCAAATATGTCTGGATTTCTTCATCAGTCGGAATATAATCGTCCATTTCTCCATTGTGGAATTTCTCGTAAGCCACCATATCAAAATAGCCTGTTCCTGTCAATCCAAATACAATTGTCTTTTCCTCGCCGGCTTCTCGACACTTAATTGCCTCATCAATTGCGGCCTTAATGGCGTGGCTGCTCTCAGGAGCGGGCAAGATTCCTTCCACTCTGGCAAAGGTCTCAGCCGCCTCGAACACCTCAGTCTGTTTCGCCGAAACCGCCTCCATAAGACCATCATGATATAGCTGCGAAAGAATGGTGCTCATGCCGTGGTATCTTAAGCCGCCGGCATGATTAGGTGCAGGAATAAAGCCGCTGCCCAACGTGTACATTTTCGCAAGCGGGCAAACCATTCCCGTGTCACAGAAGTCATATGCATATTTTCCTCTGGTAAAGCTGGGACAGGATGCAGGCTCTACGGCAATAATTCTGTAATCTGCCTCGCCCCTCAGCTTTTCTCCCATGAAGGGAGAAATCAGTCCGCCAAGATTCGAGCCGCCTCCGGCGCAGCCAATAATAATATCTGCTTTAATACCATACTTGTCCATTGCAGCCTTTGTTTCAAGACCGATGACTGACTGGTGCAGAAGCACCTGGTTTAACACGCTTCCCAAAACATAGCGATATCCCTCGTTTGTCGTTGCTTTTTCAACTGCTTCAGAGATTGCGCACCCAAGGCTTCCAGTAGTTCCAGGATGCTCCGCCAGGATTTTTTTGCCAACCTCCGTTTCCATGGAAGGCGACGGTGTAACCGAAGCACCATAGGTTCTCATTACCTCGCGTCTAAATGGTTTTTGTTCATAGGAAACCTTTACCATGTAAACCTTGCAGTCCAAGTCAAAGTATGCACATGCCATGGAAAGTGCCGTTCCCCACTGTCCGGCTCCGGTTTCCGTTGTTACCCCTTTGAGTCCCTGCTTTTTCGCATAATATGCCTGTGCGATTGCGGAATTTAATTTATGGCTTCCGCTTGTGTTGTTCCCCTCAAATTTGTAATAAATTTTAGCCGGCGTCTTTAACTTTTCCTCAAGTCGGTACGCCCTCATCAACGGTGAGGGACGATACATCATATAATAATTGCGAATCTCCTGAGGGATTTCAAAATATGCCGTTGTGTCATCAAGTTCCTGTTTGACCAACTCCTCACAGAATACGCCATAAAGCTCCTCTGGTTTCATCGGCTCCAACGTTCCCGGGTTTAAAAGCGGAGCAGGCTTGTTTTTCATGTCCGCACGGACATTGTACCAAGCCTTCGGGATTTCATGCTCCTCAAGATAAATTTTGTACGGAATCTTAGACATTTTACTATCTCCCTTCTTCCTATGTAATGCAGTAAAAAAGCCCTTAAACCACATAAAACGATGCGGTTCAAGGGCGAAAAATCTATTTCGCGGTGCCACCTTGCTTCAAGCCCATAACGGCTCCTCATCGGGATACCTCTATATCCCCGGCTTCTGACGCGAGCCCTGCGTCGGCGCATTTAACGCCGCCCTCTGCAGTCCATATTATTCAGTCGTCCTTTGCGGAACTCACACCGTCATCCGCTCGCTTAAAAAGTTCGTCTCTGATTTTTTTCTGCTTCAATGGTTTATGTAATATTCATTTCTTCTATAATATCACATGTCAGCATGTTTGTCAAGCGTTTTACATAACAGTTTCTTACATTAAAATTTGGATGACTTTTTGTACATTCTTTTATAATAACTTTGCGACTTCCTCCAAAGTGGTACATGTATGGTCCGCTACAATATCAGATGGATATTTTGCATGTACCAATATCGTTTCCATGCCCGCATTTTTTGCTCCTGCAATATCTGCTTCCGGATTGTCCCCCACCATGATACAACGCGCCGGATCTCCGGCTGCGTTACGGGCAATATCAAAAATCTCTCTTCTTGGCTTGTCATATCCCACCTTGGCGGAAACAATACAGTGACGGATATATGGGGAAAGCCCCAAGGCTTGCAGCATTTCTTCCAGCTCCGGATAATTATTCGAAATAATATCATTTTCGTATCCTTTTTTCTGCACTTCTTTCAATACCGCTATGGTATCTTGAAATAGATGGTATCTCGACGGCTGCAAGACAAGCTCTCTGACAGACCTGCTCGCGGCATTTCCAATTTCTTGCGGAACACCTAGACAGTAAAATATTTGTTGAAACCGCAAAAACATGAAAGTCCAAAATTTTTTTCCCAGCAACCGTGTAAAATCCTGCTGTGGCGTATGCCAGGGAAACCCGCTTTTCATATACGGACGAATCATATCAAGTGTTACTCCACAATCCGGCATATATTGTTGCAGTGCTTCCAAGACACATGTACTCCATAGCGACCCGGTATTGTAAACAAGCGTCCCGTCAAAATCCCAAAATACAGCTTTTTTCATACAGACTCCCTTCAACTTATCTTTGCTTCTTTATACTGCGTGTACTAGCTGCTTCCATACGTCATGCGCATCCGTTCCTTGTCTCTTTCTCCAGCACAACCCACGCGGATCTGACATCTCGGAATTACCTTTTATATTCCTGCTCCAAAATCGAATAGTACAGTCTGTCAACATATTCGCCATTCCTGTAAAAATAATCTCTCAATGTGCCTTCATGATGAAATCCACACTTTTCTATTACTTTTTTAGACGGAATATTGATTGATTTGTGACAAATCTGTACTTTATGCAGCCTGATTTGCTCAAAACCATATTGAATGACAGCCTTCGTTGCTTCTGTCGCATAACCATTACATTGGAACCCTGCACCAATACAATACTCTATTTCTGCAAAATGATTTGTTGTATCCACTAAAAAATAGGCTATCTGACCGATACATTCATTATTTTCTTTTGCAATAATTGCCCATCTGTAATAATCTTTATTTTTATAGGAACCGATATACTGATCCAGAAGCTCTTTTACAGCGTTTTCGGTCGTATATGTCGGCTCCGAATACATAGACTGCACTTTTTCGTCCGCTATCCAATACTTAAGCATCGCTGCACTATCCGCATACTCATAGCGTCTTAAAAAAAGTCTTTCCGTTTCTATTGTTTTTGTTCCTACGTGGTTCAATAGATTACCCTCCCTATTATAATATATGAGTGAGAAAATTTTTTCGGTGTCGGACGAAGGACGCGGATACCTCTGAAATAATTTTACCCTTGTATCTCTGTAGCCCTCTGCCTTTGTCAATTATGCATTTTTCTTGCGTTTCCGCGCTAAAATCTTTTTTACTCTCGGACGATTGTATCTTTGCATTATGACAAAGCAGCTATCAAACAGTGCCGCAATAATGGAAGTTGTCATAAATACCGGAAATGAATCAAATGCCAGCGCAAATAATACCGGAATAAAACTAAGCAGCACGATAATCTCATGTACTAATTCTGAAATGCACATCGTTTGAATTATTTTTTCTAAACGGTCGTCGCGAATAGAAAAATCCTCCGGATTGTAGGTAGGCATTTTTTCTTTCCAATATTTCACCTTCAGTCTCCTATATAAAGCGCGCTCAAATGCTTTTTCACGAAACCATCTGTTTTCATCATTCAGCTCCTTATGTGCCATCAGCCGGACAAAATAACCGACTGCCAAACGCATCACAAAATGATAACAAGTTGTACCGGCGGCAATAGCGCACGATAAAAAAATCGTCGTTCTACAAGTATGATATATTACTAAAAAGCAAATTGTCACCAGTGCGGTCATTACAGCAATTCGCTCCATTGCTTTATGAAATACATTTTTCTCTGCTGTCACTTTCGTTTCCATGTGTATTTTCCTCGCGGATTTTTATTGAATTTCTACCTTTATTATACACCCAACTCCCCTATTTGTCACTCTTTTTTTAATAGCAGTTCGTTTAGAAAAAAGACTGCAAAAATGCAATTTACAGATTTTCTGTAAACAACGACCGCTGCATATCATGTGGAATGTGCCGCTTGAGCGCAACATGTAGATGTAATGTTTCTTGCCAAATGATTTAATGATTTTATGAGATTTTTTTGTGCCCTTCTATTGCCGGCAGCAGTTAAACAATTCCCAAACATTCCTTGCATTTTTTCTTGTTCTTTGCTTTGTATTTTATTTTGGATAATAAAAAAGTCCAGCCACTTCATATGAAATGACCGGACCTTTATAATGGTGGGCACAATAGGGCTCGAACCTATGACCCTCTGCTTGTAAGGCAGATGCTCTCCCAGCTGAGCTATGCGCCCATTT
>CBCTHD010000223.1:0-4699 GCA_965146615.1 uncultured Clostridia bacterium | reverse complement strand
ACCAATATTCCAGCGAAACGCATGAAAATGTATATAATGCAGACAGAAGTTTTAATAATGTCAATATTATCTATCGTTTAGCCTGTGGAACCGTGACGCGGGCAGAGGGCAATTATTTTGAAGTAGAACTACAATATGGCGCAAATAAAAAGACGGAGCGTTATCAGCTGAGCGGCAAGCGCATCGTTGTTTGTGATATGCTCTATGATAAGACGGTGAACATGGGTTCCGCGGCGGATATTGCCGTGGGTGACAAGATTGTATTATACTCCCGTTATGTCGATCATAAGCTGGTAGTCGTTTATAAGGAGGGAAATTAGCCGTGAAGAAAAAATGGATTTTATTTATCGTCCTGTGCTGCATGTTGCTAAGCATGCTGCCCTGTGCCGCAGCGTCGCAAAGCATGGTAGTCGCCGATTTAACACAGCTTGCAGTCTGCCAGGACGCGGGGCTGCCCGCGTCAGGCGAATATGTTAAATCTGGCAGCTATACTATGAAATGGGCGGGCAGTGATTTATTCCGGAACGTTACGATTCCAACGCAGCGGCAGGATCTCTCCGCAGGGAACTACCTGGAAGTCTGGGTTTACTCCAAAGTGAAAGACAGCGGGAGGTTCACCATCGCCTTGATGAGCGATGATCCAAGTACGGCGTGTACAGACTATTATTATACCACCGTTACCGTCAATTGGACGGGGTGGAAACATCTGTCACTAAAATATACGGGCGAGGACAGTGTGTTTCAGGAGGCAAGCAGTCCGGTTGGACTGGAATATATCAATGAAATACGGCTGTGGCCTAACTATGGAGGCGGATCCATGAACGTAAATGCAGCGTTATATTTCGACAAGATTACCTGCGCGGAAGAGCAAAACGGCGAGGGCGATTCGGCAGTGGATAACGGAAATCAATATGTCATTGCAGATTTTTCAAAAGAAGAAAACGTAGCAAAAACTGGATTTCCTTCGTCCGATGAACAGAAATTGTCCGGTGATGTGACCTTAAAGTGGTCTGGGACCAATTTGGAAAAATCACTCACTTTGAGCAGTCCGGCGGATTGGACGCCATATCAGTCGTTGGTCATTGATATGTATTCGGAGAAAGCAACCAACTCGACGATTCGTATAGTTGCAATATCTGAAAATCCCGAAACAGAGGGACAGGACTATTATATGACCGCCATTTCAATAGATTGGACGGGTTGGAAAACGCTTGTTTTCATTCCCGGCGATGGAGGCGATTTCACAAAAAACCGTACGCCGCTGGGCTGGGACCAGGTAACAGGCTTCACTTTCTGGCCGGCATACGGCGGCGTGAGTCCAGATCCATCAACGGTACTCTATATTGATAAAATTTATTTAACGGACCAAGAGGTAGAAAAGCCGTCATTCGATAACGAAACCGATTATATTTTACCCAGTCAAACAAAAGCTGACTTTGCGGATGCGATAGGGCGAATCAAGCAAAATTACCCCAATCAGTCGCACCCACGGTTGTTGATGAATGCAGAGGAATTTGAAAATTTAAAAGAGCTGGTCAAAACAGATTCCTATCTTATGAGAACCTATCAAAGCGTTATCCGTACGGCGGACGCAGCACTGACTGCGGAGGTGCTGACCTACGGAACGCCGGATGGGAAACGGTTGCCGCGCACAGCAGCTAATATGATGCCTCCGCTGGCAATCGCGTACCGATTGACCGGCGAGGAAAAATATAAAGACCGTCTCTGGACGGAAATTGAAGCGGTCAGCGCTTTTCCAGACTGGAACCCCAGCCATTTTTTGGATGTAGGGGACTATGCGCGGGCAATGGCATATGCCTATGACTGGTTGTATGATGACTGGACTGAGGAGCAACGGCGTGTTATGCGCAATGCAATGGTGCGGCACGGCTTCGGACCGTCGATTGCACTGCTGCGGACGCAAACCGGGTTTGCCGGACAGGAAAATAACTGGAATGAAGTCATCAATGCCGGATTAGGGCTGGCAGCGTTGGCATTTGGCGATGAGCCGGGGTATGAAGAACTATGTAATGAGGTGATTAATTTAACGGTGGATAGCCTGCCGATTGGGCTGGCGTGCTTTGCACCGGACGGCGCATGCCCGGAAGGGCCAGGTTACTGGAGATATGCAATGCAAACATTTTTCCAATATGACAGTGCGATGTTTTCCGCTATGGGAACCGATTTTGGACTGACAGAGTTGGAAGGAATTGATAAAACAGGGTATTTTCCGGTGTCGCTCATGGGACCGACGAAACAGACGTTCAACTTTGGTGACGGCGGTTCTGAGACGATTCGAGACGGTGTTCTTTTCTGGATCGGTCGGCTGTTTGACCAGCCGGAGTTGGGCGGCTATGTTATGGAAACAGGGAACAGTGGCGATTGGGCAGATTTGGTCATGTACCGCACGGACGATAGGCAATACGATTTTAGTAAAAACATGCAGCTTGACAACGTTTTCCGCGGAGAACAGGAAGTCGTAACGCTGCGCAGCAGTTGGGCGGATGATAACGCATTGTTTGTAGGCTTTAAAGGCGGTCATAACCAAGCAAGCCACTGCGATTTGGATATGGGAGATTTTGTCATAGATGCGCTGGGCGTCCGGTGGATTTGCGAACTTGGATCAGAATATTATGAAGCGCCTGGCATGTGGGAATTTGGTCCGGACGGCGGACGGTGGTTATACTACCGGAAAAATCCGGAAGGGCAAAATACGCTGGTAATTAACCCTTCCGATAAGGTGGCACAAAATGTTTATGCGCGGGCGCCGATTGAAACCTATGAAACCAGTGACACAGCGGCTTATGGTATTATTGATTTGACGGAAGCCTATCAGAGTTATGCGCAGGAAGTGAAACGCGGTGTTGGTCTGGTGAACAACCGCAGTGCTGTGATTGTGCAAGACGAAATTAAGACCACGTCGCCGTCGGAAATTTACTCCTTTTTCCATACGGCGGCAGACATTGAAATTGTTGACAGCAAAACAGCTCTGTTAAAACAGGGAAATAAACAAATGCGTGTGGAATTGCTATCGAATGAGGGAAGTTTTGAAGCGATGGAAGCGGAGCCGCTGCCAACTTCAAAACAACCGAATTATACGCAGCTAGATAACTCCGGCGTTAGAAAGTTGGCAGTACATCTCCAAAAAGCAACTAATCCTACCATTTCCGTAATGTTTACACCGGTAAATGAAGGACAGCCGGCAGGAGATACGCCGTCTGTCATTCCGCTGGCAAATTGGGCGCAGTATAAGGAGGGGAGCGCCGCGATTACCTCACTCGAGGTAGACGGGATTCCGGTTGCCGGTTTTTCTCCCTACAATATGTTTTATACAATCAATACCGGAATTGTGGGAACCGTAACGGCACAGGCAGATGCAGATATTGAACTGGAACTTCAACAGGCGGAAGGTGTTGGAAAAACAGCGTTTGTTACAGCACACTCCAAGAGTACAGGGCTGCAGGCCGTTTATTCTGTCTCTTTTGCCCCCTATGAGCCGTTGATGTTTACCAATGACGTGAAAAAATATGAAATCCAGTCCGTCAAGGCGTCGGCAGTGCCGGAAGCGGCGAATACGCCGGAATGCACCATAGACGGAGATTATGACACCAGATGGGCAGCGGAAGGCGAAGAATGGATACAGTGGGACCTTGGCGAAGCAAAACCTTTTGATACGGTAGCGCTCGCCTTTCTCAATGGTGACGTCAGAATTGCAAGATTCCGGTTGGAGGTTTCGACGGATGGCGTTAATTTCACGCAAATATTCGAGGGAAGCACCAGTGGAAATACCAATAATTTGGAGAGATATACATTTGATCAGATAACGGCTCGTTACATTCGGTTTACCAATCTGGGAAATAGTGTAAACAATTGGGTTTCCCTCACGGAGTTCAATGTTCCGCAAATTATAGAAACATTTGATGACGTGGTGGGGCATTGGGCAGAAGAGGAGATTGGCGTGTTCCAGTCAATTGGCATTGTTGATGGTGTGAGTGACACGAAATTTGCGCCGGACAGTCAGGTCACGCGCGCTGAATTTCTGGCAATGGTGGAACGGGTTGCATCCATAACACCGACAAATGCATATCAAAACCAATTTGCGGACGTGGCAGACAGTGCGTGGTATGCGTCAGTTGCTCAAGCAGCAACAGAATGGAGTCTTTTGCCGGAAGAAATGGTGCAGGACGGAATGCTTCACCCAGAGCAGAATATTACACGAGAAGAAATGGTTTCTATTATTGTCAAGCTCTATACAGCGGCAACAGGTGTGGCGGCGCCGCTCGCCCCCTTAGAGGGATTTTCTGACGCGGACGCCATCAGCGATTATGCACGAACGTATGTGCAGCAGGCGCTCTCACTGCGTATTATCAAAGGAATTTCGGAAAATCTGTTTGGTCCAAAGGATTATGCAACGCGGGCGGAAGCGGTTGTGATTGTTAAACGTTGAGCAACTCAAATTTTAGAGTAAAACCGTCAAGGCATGGGCTTTTAGCCCATGCCTTGTTTGTATGACGGAGATGCCACGAATCGGCTATACGCAGGTATTCGCCCGCAAATAGAATGCAGCTATGGGCACGGCATATGAGAGCCGCCCACAATTTGTATCTGAATTATATGAAACGAGGAAGTTCACCCCATTTATCTACTTGTATTTTTGTGCAATGTATGATACAATTGATGTCATATTGGCGTTTATCAT
>CBCTHD010000222.1:0-4704 GCA_965146615.1 uncultured Clostridia bacterium | reverse complement strand
TTACAAAAATCTCGGGAGATAAATTAAAGTAATCTGCCGTCACGTGCTCCACATCACAGTAGTCAATGCCCGCCTGTTCCAGCAAATCAAGTTTTAGCCGCAGCGGTGTGAGCAAAGGAACGGGAGACGTACTTTTAAAATAGGACGGATGCCTATCAAAAGTATAGACACAGGTCGCAATACCACGTTGGTTTGCCGCGGCTTTCAGTCCTTCTAACAACGCCATATGACCGCGGTGCAGTCCGTCAAAGCTGCCTAGCGCCACTGCAGTAGGTGGTAGGGGCTGAGGTACAAATTGGTTGGTTATCAGTTGCATATGTTCGGTACACCTCTTTAGTAGAATGCTTTGGTCAGTTGCAGACAGCGCTTCCCGTTTATCTCTATGCAGGTGGAGAGACAGAGAAACGCGCCTGCGGCATTATATACGCGGTATGTTTGACCGATTTGCGCATTTGATGCATAGATGGAAACACCATTGACCACTAGGCGTTCCTGTTTGGCATTAACCAAATAGGCAGGGTATTGTTGAAACAGCTTGTCTACCGGAATAATATGTAGCAGTGGGTCCTGTTCCAGCGTTTCCAGTGTAACACTGTCTTCCAAGCAAAACACACCGCTGCGCGTACGGGTCAGCTGCTCCATCGCCGCACCGCAACCCAATGCCTGTCCAATATCATGGCAAAGCGTGCGGATATAGGTCCCTTTGGAACAGGAGACCTCCAACGTAGCATGGTCGCCATAAAACGCTGTAAGCTGCAACTCATAGATAATGATGGTGCGTGGTTGACGCTCCACTTCCGCACCCTGACGCGCCAATTCGTATAGCTTTTTTCCACCTATCTTGACGGCGGAATACATGGGCGGAATTTGCTGGATTTCGCCGGTAAAACGCGGCAAAATATCCAGTAGGTCCTCCTGTGTCACGTGGGGATTGCACTGCGTGAGTACCGTACCGCTCATATCCTGCGTATCGGTGGTTACGCCAAAACGCACCACCGCCCGATAGGCCTTATCCGTGTCAGTCAACATACCAGAAACCTTGGTCCCCTTGCCCAGACATATGGGCAGTACGCCTTGCGCGTCAGGGTCCAACGTCCCGGTATGTCCCACTTTTTTCATTTGTAATATCCGCCGGACCTTTGCGACTGCCGTATGCGAGGTAATCCCCGGCGGTTTGTATAAATTAATGATACCATCCATACTGTTTCATCCTTTAAGAATCTTTGCGGCAGCCGCCACAATTTGCTCTTTCGCCTGCGCGAGAGGCGCATGAATGATACAAGCGCTGGCGCGCGCGTGCCCGCCGCCGGAAAATTCCAGCGCTACGGCGGAGACGTCGGCATATTCATTGGAACGCAGGCTGATTTTGATTTCTTCCGGTCCTTTTTCTTTCAGCAGAATACCGATTTCTACACCCTGCACGTCGCGGGTATAGTCCGTCAGTCCATCTGTATCCGCATAGGTTGCGCCGCTCTGTCGGAGCATATCCATTGATACGGCAATCACCCCGATTTTACCCTGGTGGAAAAATTCCAATGATTCCAGTGCAAGCGCCATCAACTTTAGCTTGGTATAGGGCACATAATCGTAGAGAAAACGGTTGATACGCGCCGCATCAAATGGCACCTCCAACAGCTTCGCTATGATTTGGTGGGTGCGCGGTGTGGTGTTGGAATAACGGAACCCGCCGGTATCCGTAGAAATTGCCACATACAGCGCGGAAGCGATTTCCGGCGTGAGGGGGACCTGCAATTCGTCCAGCAACTCAAACAGTATTTCGCCTGTGGCACCGCGCGCCGGATCTACAAAATGCAGGTCGCCAAAAGGATTCCCTGTTTTGTGGTGGTCCAGCAGGACGACGGATTCCGCGCGCTCCAAAAGCGCTTCTGTTGCACCTAGGCGATTGCTGTCGCCGCAGTCCAACGCAACGACCGTTTGCACCGCCATAGACTCCTCGTATAATACGGGCTGCCAATCCATAAAAGCAAAATGGTCGGGAAGCGGTTCTGGTAGTACGACTTTGGCGCGTTTTCCCATTCCTTCCAGCGCGGCACACATCGCAAAACTGCTGCCAAGAGCATCGCCGTCCGGATTGATATGGGTTAGAATTGTAACATCCTGTACTTCTCTTAAAAAGGAAGCAATTTTTGTAATACTCATTCTTTCTCAGTTCTTTCCAAATCGGTTAATATCTCGTTGATATGCGCGCCGTACGCAATGGAATCATCCGCAACAAAGGTAAATTCCGGTACGGTACGGAGCTCCACGCGCCGCCCGATTTCACGGCGAATGTAGCCGGCGGCGCTGTTCAATCCCTTTACGGCGCCGGCTGTGTCAGCATTTGACCCAAAGGTGCTGATATAAACCTTGGCAAATTTTAAATCCTTGGTAACCCGAAGCGATATAATGGAAATAAATTCCGGAATACGAGGGTCTTTCAGCTCGCGAATAAGTTCCGCCAGCTCTTTTTTGATTTCTTCACTAATTCGGTCTGTTCTATCGTAATGCAATGTTTCTTTCCTGCCTTTCCTTTCAGAATAGGCGGATTTGGTTAGCGTTCGATTTCTTCCATAATGAAGGCTTCGATGATATCGCCTTCTTTGATGTCGTTGAATTTTTCAAAACTCATACCACATTCAAAGCCTTCCGCCACTTCTTTTACATCGTCTTTAAAACGTTTGAGGGAACTGAGGTCGCCTTCGTATATCACGATACCGTCACGTACGATACGGACGCCGGAGTTCCTGTTTATTTTTCCATTTTTTACATAGCAGCCTGCAATAGTACCGATACCCGACACCTTGAATGTCTGGCGTACTTCCGCGTTACCCGTCACAACCTCACGGTATTCCGGCGCCAGCATTCCCTTCATGGCCGCTTCAATTTCTTCAATTGCCTGATAAATGACACGATACAGGCGCACGTCTACGTCTTTGTCATGTGCAGATTCCAGCGCGCCGGGCGTGGGACGGACGTTAAAACCAACGATGATGGCGTTGGAGGCGCTTGCCAGCATGACATCCGATTCGTTGACTGCGCCGACTGCGCCGTGAATCACATTAACGCGCACTTCGTCGTTGGAGAGTTTCACGAGCGATTGTTTGACCGCTTCTACAGACCCTTGTACGTCCGCTTTAATAATAATGTTCAAATCTTGTATGTTGCCTTCGTTGATTTGGTTAAACAAGTCGTCCAGTGAGACGCTTTGACGGCTGATTGCCTGTTCGTCCTTGATTTTCTGTTTTCGAGCGGCAACAACGGCTTTTGCCATACGTTCATTTTCCACTACATAGAATACGTCGCCGCCATCCGGTGTTTCGGATAATCCAAGAATCTCTACCGGTGTGGAAGGCGTCGCGGATTTGATTTTTTTGCCTTTGTAGTCCAGCATGGCACGGATACGTCCAAAGGCGGTGCCGGCAACAATAAAATCACCGACATGCAGCGTACCATTTTGTACCAACACGGTCGCAACAGGGCCGCGGCCCTTGTCAAGATAAGATTCCACAACCGTTCCTTTTGCATTACGGTCGGGATTGGCTTTCAGTTCTTTCATGTCCGCCACCAGCAGAATCATTTCCAGCAATTCATCAATTCCATCGCCGCGCAATGCGGAAATTGGCACGCAAATGGTGTCGCCGCCCCAGTCCTCTGGTATCAGCTCATATTCCACCAGCTCCTGTTTGACACGGTCGGGATTTGCCTCCGCCTTATCCATTTTATTGATGGCGACAATTGTGGTAACGCCTGCTGCTTTTGCATGGTTGATGGCTTCCACTGTTTGCGGCATGATACCGTCGTCAGCTGCGACGACCAGAATGGCAATATCCGTTACCTGTGCGCCGCGCATACGCATGGCAGTAAAGGCTTCATGTCCCGGCGTGTCCAAAAAGGTAATGGTCCTTCCGTTGACATTAACGCTATATGCACCAATGTGCTGCGTGATACCGCCCGCTTCGCCGGCAGTGACGGAAGTGTTGCGGATACTGTCGAGCAGTGAGGTTTTACCGTGGTCAACATGCCCCATTACCACAACGACAGGCGGGCGGGGCTTCAAATCTTCTTCCGCGTCTTCCACGTCGTTGAACAAAATATCCTCCTGCGTCACAATGACTTCCTGTTCCAGTTTGACGCCTAAATCATCTGCTACAAGGGAAGCGGTATCAAAATCTAAAATATCGTTGATAGTCGCCATGGTGCCCAGCAGCATCAAACGTTTGATGAGTTCTGCTGCCGGTTTGTTCATGCGCTCTGCCAGTTCGCCGACCGTGACCGCTTCCGGTACAGAAACCACAATTTCTTCTTTCGGAGCAGGTTTCGCATCAGGTTTCTGAAGTTTTTCTTTGCTGTTATCCTGCGACTTTTTCTGCTGCTTTTGCTGTTTCTGTTGTTTCTTCGGTTTTGCTTTTTTGGGTGCCGCCTTTTCCTCTAGCGTATCCGTTGACAATTCTTCTGTGATTTTTTCCAGTTTTTCTAATTTTTCCAGGTCAACATTGTTGGTACGTGTATCTACATAGCGGGCCTGTTTTCCAACGGCATCTTCCTCTTTTGCTTCGGAGACAATCTCTTCTACTTCGTCCGCGGTCTTTTCCGCCGTCTCCGGCACTTCTTGCTGTTTTGGTTCAAAGAGTTCGTCCAGCGATACGCCGTCATCATATTGCATGGTGAAATAATCCAGCATAAAATTGGCTTCCGCTTCCGTGA
>CBCTHD010000221.1:0-4723 GCA_965146615.1 uncultured Clostridia bacterium | reverse complement strand
AATGAAAGAGCGTATTATGAAAATGGTGGGTCAGAGTGCGGAGTCCATGTGGATTGGCACGTTTCATTCCATGTGTCTGCGGATTTTACGGCGCGACATTGAACGCTTGGGATATAGTTCAAACTTTGGTATTTATGATACGGCAGACCAAAAAACATTAATAAAAGAGTGTATGACAAGTTTGAATGTCAACCCGAAATTTTTGTCTGTTTATGATGTCATGAACACCATTAGCCGAGCCAAAGATCAGCTCATGCCGCCTGATATTTTTGCGGAACGGGCAAGTGACGAGCGCACAGCGACAATTGCGCGGATTTATGCAGTGTACCAGTCGCGGCTGCGGCAAAACAATGCAGTGGATTTCGATGATATTATTCGTCTGAGTGTCCAGCTTTTGAAGGAAAATCCTGATGTATTGGAATATTATACGAAACGGTTTTTGCACGTTATTGTTGATGAATATCAGGATACCAACATGGCACAGTACGAGCTTATTTCCATGCTGGCGAGCGGGTATAAAAACCTTTGTGTGGTGGGAGACGATGACCAGTCCATTTATGGCTGGCGCGGCGCAGATATCAAAAACATCATTGAATTTGAAAAAGAATATCAGAATTGTACCGTGATTAAGCTGGAACAAAACTATCGCAGTACCCAGCGGATCTTGGACGTTGCAAATCATGTGATAAAAAACAACACCGTACGCAAACATAAAAAACTGTGGACAGAAAATCCCGAAGGGGACAAAATTCAGTTTTTTTGCGGCGAAAGTGAAAGAGAAGAAGCAGATTATATCGCGGCTGCTGTGGAGCAGGAAGTGCAGAGCGGGAGCGCAAGCTATCGAGATTTTGCAGTCCTATACCGAACCCATGCGCAGTCGCGTGCAATAGAAGAAGGGTTGATGCGGGCAGGCGTGCCGTATAAAATCGTGAGTGGCACCAAATTCTACGACCGTATGGAGGTAAAGGATGTCTTGGCATATTTAAAAGCCATTGACAATCCCAGTGATTCCATTGCGGTCAGCCGTATTTTGAATGTGCCCAAACGGGGCATTGGTAAAACGACACTAGAGAGAATCTCGTCGCTTGCGGAGGCGGAACGGCTTTCTGTGCTGGAAGTGATTCAGCAGGCGGGCGAATTTGACGACCTTGTTCGCAGCCAGCAAAAGTTGTTGGAATTTGCCGCGTTGATAGAGCGATACAAACGAGAAAGTGAGCAGAAGCCGGTTTCCGAATTTATCACTTATTTAGTGGACGACCTCCATCTGCATGAACATTATGCAAAAGAGGGCGAAATTGAAGCCTTAACCCGCATGGAAAATATTGGACAATTGGTGGCGGTTGCAAAAGAACTAGAGCAAAAAGAAGAAGAATTCCATTTGGAAGAATTTTTGGCACATATTTCACTCATTACCGGGCTGGATACTGAGGACGAAGCAGAGGATGGCATCACTTTGATGACGATGCACAGCGCAAAAGGTTTGGAATTTGATGATGTTTTTGTGGTTGGACTGGAAGAGGGATTGTTTCCCAAAATTCGTGAAGGAGATGGTGACGAGGAATTGGAAGAGGAACGGCGCCTGTGTTATGTGTCCTTTACGCGGGCGCGAAAAAAATTGTTCCTTACCTGTGCCAGAACGCGGCGTTCCTATAGCGGCTATCCCATGCGGACGATGACATCGTCCTTTATCAGTGAACTGCCGACGGACTTGCTGGAAGGATTGGAAAACTTGTACCGCGTCAAAAAAGAGCCGGTTTGGCAGCAGGCGGAAAAAACCGATTTCAGCAAGTACATACCGGGAAAGCTAAAACGGTCGAGCATACAAAGTGCAGCTGTTTCCGCAGATTCCTTTGCAGAAGGCGGACGGGTACAGCATAAAAAATTCGGCGTGGGCACTATTGCACAGGTGCAAAAATCCGGAGATATGATAGTGTTGACGGTGGATTTCGACGCATTTGGACGGAAAAATATTATTTCATCTGTAGTGACGCCTGTTTCATAATGAAGAACGGGATAATAAAGGAGATTAAACGTGAAAACGAAAGACATCTTTTCCTGTGTGGCAGTGATTTTATGTATTGTGGCGGCAGCTTGGCTGCCGGTTATTGGGGCTGTATTCACGCTGGCCGGCGCAGCAGTCTGTGGGCTGCTCTATGTACGGCGCGGGTGGTATCCCGTTATTCTGTGCGCCGTGCTGGGAGCTGCGGCAGCGTTTGCGCTGACGCAAAACGGACTGACAGCATTGATGCTGACGTTTGGGGTGGTTGTACCGGGATGCGCTATGATGGCGGTTTGGAAAAAGCAGCTGGGTATGAAAGAGATTGTTACGGCGGGAACCGTTGGATTCCTGGCACAGACGATGCTGGAATTTGGTATTATTAAGCTGCTGACCGGTAAAAATATTTTTTCTGAAATGCTTGCAGGGATGCAGAATAATATCGATACCATATTGCCGCAGTTTCGGAAAATTCTGGAGACAAACGGTGCGGCTGATGTGGAAGAAAGTATGCAGGCGCTTTCGCAAATGTATAACGACTTAATAGAGACGGTATCGCAGCTGATTCCGGCAATTTTGTTTATCATATGCTGTGTGATGGCATATATTGTGCTCTGTGTCAGCGTGACATTTTTACGCCGCGGGGGGCAGGATACCAGTAAAATCACATCGTTTACAGATCTGCATGCGCCACGCAGTGTTGCTGTGGCAGTGATCATAACCTTTGCAATAAGCCTTTTTATACCGCAGATCGTGATTCGTGGCGCGGCACTGAATATCACGATGGTGTTGTTTGCTTATTTCATCGTTTGCGGCATTTCATTGCTTTGTTTTTTCCTGAAGCGGCTGTTCCCGCGGGTGCTGTTACGGACGCTGATTGCGATACCGATGGTCATGGTACTGTTATCCATGATGGCACTGCCGGTATTCAATCCGATTCAACTATTTTTGCTGGCTGGCATTGTGGATTCAGCGTTTCACCTTCGGCGTCTGGCGCGGCGAAGCGATGTATTTTAGGCAAGCGTACGATGTCTTGCTGAGAAAGGTATGCGTATTAGTTTAAGAGAGGGGGAACCTGCCTTTGAAACGGAAACCATACACGTCAATTACGTCCAATTATTCTTGGGTGTATTTGATTGTTCTGTTTTTATCCGCCTGCATGATGCTGGTTTCGGGAAAAATCTGGTTGGGTATTGTAGGGGTTGTGCTGTGCATTGTATTGACTATTTTTACGGTATTGGTAGAAACAAACCGAAAGAAAAATTTGTTTGAATATGTGCAGCAATTGTCATTCCATGTGCATTCCACATCAAGGGACTCCCTGTTGAAATTCCCCATGCCGCTGACGATTATTGACCAAGACGGCAGAATCATCTGGTATAATAAGCAGTGTGCAGAAATTTTTGAAGATAATATCTTTGACCGGAATATCAACGAGGTGTTGGGAACGGATTTAGATATCGAACAATTTGTAAACCAAGTGCAGCTTTCTGCACGGGTGGAATACAAAAACAGGTACTATAATATTATGGCAAATGTTTCAGATGAAATGCCGGATAAAACAACTGTGATTTTATATTGGGTCGATGAAACGGAAGAAATTCTGATCAAACAGGAATACGAAAATTCCCGTCCAGTGATATGCCTGCTGACCGTTGATAACTACGAAGAAGTACGGCAAAATACGCCGGAAATTCAACGTCCCATGTTTGCTGCAACGATTGAAAAGAAAATCCATGAATGGGCGGCGAACAACAAGGGCATTGTCCGCAAGACGCAGCAGGACAAGTATATGATTATGATGGAAAAACGGTTTCTGGATGAAAACGTACGGAATAAATTTTCCTTTTTGAATGATATGCATGCAATCAACGAGGGAAATCAAATGCCGGTTACCATCAGTTTGGGAATAGGTGTGGGATCCGATTTGCCAGATAACGATAGCTACGCCAGCAGTGCGCTGGATATGGCACTGGGGCGCGGCGGCGACCAGGTGGTCATTAAAGACCGGAACAAATTTACTTATTTTGGCGGAAACAGTGCGGAACAGGAAACGCATACCCGTGTAAAAACACGGGTGATGGCTTACGCGCTCAAACAGCTGTTTCATCAGGCGGAGAAAGTTGTGTTGATGGGGCACAGAAATGCGGATTTGGACGCCATTGGTGCGGCAATCGGGCTGTATAGCAGTATTCAGCCTATGGATAAACGCGTTTATATTGTAACGGAAACACAAAATAAATCTACACTGAAGTTGCTGGAGCGTGTCAAGCGGTATGAAGAGTTTCATGATGCGTGGTTGGATTATGAACAAGCAAAAGAGATTGTAGATGATGATACGCTGCTGATTGTGGTGGACGTATATCGTGCACCCATTACGGAATGTCCCCAGCTGCTGGAGCAAGCGGGAGATATTGTGGTACTGGACCATCATAGAAAAAGCGCGGAATTTATTGAAAATACAACCTTGGTTTATCACGAGCCGTTTGCTTCCTCCACCTGCGAGATGGTGACGGAGCTGCTGCAATATATTGATGACGGCGCCAACATTACGCCTATTGTGGCGGAAGCATTGTACGCAGGGATTGTTATGGACACCAAAAACTTTGTGTTCAAATCCGGCGTCCGTACCTTTGAAGCCGCGGCGTACCTGCGTCGGCGCGGCGTGGACACGCTGCATATCAAACAACTGTTTCAGGATGACAGGCAGGTCTATATTCAAAAACT
>CBCTHD010000220.1:0-4745 GCA_965146615.1 uncultured Clostridia bacterium | reverse complement strand
TGACCGCATTGTAATCTTTTGCCTGACGAATCTGCGCCAATATTAGACAATGGGCATAAGCCGTTTCAAAATCGCCGTCTGCCAACGTCTCCTTTTTCAAAAGCTCCTCCAGCTCGGCCTGCACTGCATCGGAAAGGTCTTCATAAGGCTCACATCCGTCCAGCACGATCCATGCACTGTACTCACGCAACAACTGCTCCAGTCCGATCGTCTCTTTTTGCAGTCTGAGATGGGCTTCAAAAAGCATATACCTTTTCTCAAACTCTTCCAAAGTATAGCCGCCCGCCGGTTTGGCATCGAACATCCGAACCGCAATTTCTTCTCCCACCTCTTCCAGCAGTACGGCATCTATTCCAAGGATCTCGCGATTTTCCTTTATCAACGCATACAATTCATTCCTTGCGGCGGCGTTCAACTGCTTTATCAACTCCGCCGATACATCCGCCGCCATATGGGTGAACGTTTCCATTGCAAAAAAGCCTGTTCCCGAAACATAAAAATCATATCTACCATTGGGCAATTCCGCGGGTAGCAGAATGGTGCCGCTGATCATTCCATTTTCGTCTGCTTCTACCGTCCGGTAAATGACATTTTCCGTATCGACTGTCACGGTTTCCAGTTCCGTTCCGCTGGGCACGATCATCAAGTTTATGAAACCGCCCTTGCCCGTATCCGCTTCGTAAAATACCACAGAATCTTCGGTGTCATCGTAAGCAACCGTCAAATTTCCGTCTGCAGCACATGGTATACTAATCAGAAGACATGCTGCCAGCAGCAGCCAAATCCATTTTTTCATTTCCTCCTCCTCCTTTTTAACCTTTTACTGCACCTATCATCACGCCTTTTGCAAAATATTTCTGCAAAAATGGATAGATACACAAAATGGGAACTGTAGCAATCACGATAACTGCATACTTAATCGTTTCCCCAATATATCCCTGTTCCGCGCTCTCCGTCACCATGGAGCTTGTATCGTTTTGAATGAGAATTTCCCGCAAAATCAACTGGAGCGGATATTTTTCCCGGTCATTCAAAAACAGCATTGCATGAAACCATGCATTCCAGTGCGATACGGCATAGTACAGGCAAATGACCGCGAGCGTGGCCTTTGACACCGGCAGCACGATGCGAAACAGCATGGTCAAATGCCCTGCGCCGTCCATTCTTGCCGATTCCTCCAGGCTATCGGGAATGGAGGCAAAGGACACGCGCATGATAATCAGATTAAAGGTGTTAATCGCACTGGGAAAAATCAGCGCCCAAAGAGAGCCGTCCAATCCGAGGTTTTTGACCGCGAAATAAAATGGTATCATACCGCCGGAAAAAAACATGGTTATAATGATCGCAATGTAGATAGGCTTTTGCAATCGCACGTTTTTTCGCGATAAAAAGTAGGCGCCAATGGAGGTGAGCAGCAGATTTACCACCACACCGACTACAACTACAAAAATTGTATTCCCATATCCGCGCAAGAGCATCGGGTTTTTAAAAGCCAGCCGATAGGATTCCAGGTTCGCATCGAGCGGCCAAAAAAGCGCACCTGTATGCTGCATTAGCTGTTCCGGAGCACATAAAGACGCCATAATCACATAATAAACAGGATACACCATAATAACAGCAATGATTAACATCAAAATACTGTTTAAGCTATAGAAGCACCTGGTCGCTGCTCCCATTTTAATCGTATTCCTCATAAAAATTTCTCCTTAATACAGGCCGCTTCCGCTAAGCCGTTTGCTGACCCAGTTGGCAGTGATCAACAGTGTCAGATTGATCACGGAGTTAAACAGGCCAACCGCCGTGCTATAGCCCCAGTTTTGCGTTTCAAATCCCATTCTGTAAACATAGGACGAAATGACATCGCTCACATCATAAATAGCCGGGTTATATAGCAAAATAATCTTTTCATATCCCACGTTCATGATCTTCCCGACCCGTAGTATCAGCATGGTAATGATCGTGGGGGCAATCGATGGCAATGTGATGTTTATCATTTTCCGAAAGATGCCCGCTCCGTCAATATCCGCCGCTTCATACTGCTGCACATCCACCGACGACAGCGCCGCTAAATAGATAATGGATTCCCAGCCCATGCTTTGCCATATATCGGACAGGACATAAATGGGCACAAACATGTTTGGCTGCATGAGCAGGTTGGTTGACCCGCCGGTGAATTTCCCAACCAGGATCCCAATTACGCCGTTTTGTCCTACAAAGGTCTTTACCATGCCGCAAATAACGACCATAGAAATGAAATGAGGCAGATAAGATGCCGTTTGTATGACTTTCTTAAACTTTGCATTTCTGATTTCATTGAGCAACAATGCAAAGAGAATGGGGACCGGGAATCCGAAGATCAAGTTGGTAAAGCTGATCTTTAATGTATTTTTCAAAATCCTGACAAAATCAGGAGACGAAAAAAACATTTTAAAGTTTTTTAGCCCTACCCACTGACTGCCTAAGATACCCAATCTCGGGGAATAGTCCTGGAATGCTATCAGTGCGCCATACATTGGCTGATAACAAAACAGAATATAAAAGGCCAGGACCGGGAGCATCAAAAGATATAGGCTCCCGTTCCGTTTGAAATCCTTTGTCCAACCGTTTATAAATTCATTTTTTGCATACGTTGCTCCATATTCTGGCTTCATATCTAAATTCCCCCTGATTCTGCTATTTGGTAAGATAGCGTTCATATGCCGCTTGTTTCATCTCCAGAACACGGTCGATGCCACGCGTTTTCAACTGAGCTACCGCATTGTCATAGTTGTCCAGCGGCTCCGTTCCGATGATAAACTTCAGAATCATTTCCGAGGCATAGGTATCGATGGAATTGCTCAAGTTGGCCAGTTCGTTTAGTTCATCCTCTTGTACATACAAATGTGGCAGCGCATGTTCTTTTGCATTGGTTGCCGTCCAGGTTCCCCACGCGCGTTTTTGCTCCGGCATAGAGCCATATTGCTCCATATAACGCTTATCCTGAATGAACGGTCCCGCGTCGTAGGAACAGGTATAGTTGGACATCGCCACCGTCATAGATAATCCATCAGGATTGTTTGTGATAATATCTGTGTAGGTCGGATAGCCATCTATCATTTCGTAGCTTTCCCCTTCGATTCCAAAATTGTACAGCATACAGCCTTCCTCGCTATAACCATAATCTAAATATTCCATTGCTAATGCAACGTTATTGCTGTCCCGTGTCACAGCAACAAACGCCGTGTTGGAACTAAATATGGGAAGCTGGTAGTGTCCGAATTCCGGTGTGTCACCCTTGTTGAGTACCGGCATTGGCGCTCCTTCCAACTGATAGCCACTTTTATCCGTGGCAACCTCCATCCATTTTCCG
The DNA here is from genome assembly GCA_965146615.1 of uncultured Clostridia bacterium. GTDB lineage: Bacteria > Bacillota > Clostridia > RUG12999 > RUG12999 > JAAWTG01. The sequence continues at coordinate 1,396 of CBCTHD010000220.1, read as the reverse complement.
ATCCCGCGTCCGATACTTCCGTAAGTGGCACCTGAGATATCGTTTAAGATGTTGGAATCCCGCGTCGTGCTGTCAAGCGTGCCAAAATTGTTGTCGAATAGTCCATCCTGATACCATCTGTTCATCAGGGTGAGAAAGTCCTTGAACCCCGGCTCCAGCATACCATACTTCACCTTCCCGTCATCCAGGTAATATCCCACGGTGGTGTCATATGCGCCCACAAAAAGTCCGTTGGAAAAGTCACTGACCGTTAGCGTCAGCGGGGCCGATGCCGATTTTTTGTTTTTGAACTCCGTTAGTACATGCTCCCACTCCGCAATCGTTTCCGGCATATCCAGTCCAAGCTCATCTAACCAATCCTGTCGAATCACGATACCGGCAGACGTGAGCAGACTTTCATCCCCACGGATAAACGGGAAGGAAAACAACGCACCCGAATCCGTCACCGCAAGTTTCCTCACTTCCTCGTTTGCATCAAGATAAGAAGAAAGATTTTTGATTTTGGATTCATAATCATTTAAATCAACAATAATTCCATCATTGATTGCCTTCTGTGGCCCGCCCGGATATTTCAGCCAATTATACTCAATAATATCCGGAAAATCGTCCGAAGCTATCAGGATGTTGAATTTTTCTGTCTCCTGCCCCTGCGGCGGATGCTGATATTCCACCTTGACGCCCGTCCGTTTTTCCAGTTCCTGCGCCAGAGCCGTTTCTCCGAAATTGCTTACAATCATTGATGCGTTGCTTTGCAGCGGCGTCCAGTATGTAAGCGTCGACTGTTCCCCATTCGCAGTCTTTTTTTCACAGCCGGTAAAAGTAAGTGGTACGGTCACTGCCGCTATCACTGCTGCCGCCATAAAAAGTCTTTTTTTCATATAATTTCCTCCCATTTTGTTTTTCTCCTTTCGCTTTATTTTGACAAATATCATTTTAAAACACCATTCCCCAGAAGTATATAGTCATCTTTTTTGAAAAAAGGTCACAATTTTAGAACACGGAAAACAGGTTCATACAAAAGCATTTATCCTATCCCTGTCCCACCCGACAACACAAGATTTTTGCGTCCGGTTCCCTGTCGGACCGTCAAGACGTCCATGGAAAACACCGAGCGGCATTATTCCTTCCATTCTGCAGCCCACGGCATTCCCGTCTGGGCGCCTGCGGCCTGGATCGACAGACCGGCTGCCCGATTGGCGAAACGGATTGCATCCGCAACCGATTTTCCCATGGCAATAGCGCACGCCAAGGCGCCGTTAAAGGTATCTCCCGCTCCTGTAGTGTCCTGCACCGTTTCCACCTCCTGCGCCGGAAAATGTACCAGTGCGCCGCCGCTGCAAGAATATGCGCCGTCGCCGCCTGCCTTGCAAATCACATGCTCCACGCCAATCTCACA
>CBCTHD010000219.1:0-4759 GCA_965146615.1 uncultured Clostridia bacterium | reverse complement strand
GTCTGTGCCAACGACCATCTGGGACATGGCAAATCTGCTATTACTCCTCTTTTGACAGGCTACTTTGGCGAGCAATATGGGCACTTATCTCTGATGGAAGATATGTACGCTTTGATGGAGTTGATGCGCAAAAAATACCCGGAGCTTCCCTATTTTTTCTTTGGACAAGGTATCGGTGCTTATCCCATACAGCTTTTACTTCTGGAACACGATGATCCACTGCGTGGAATCATATTATCCGGCTGTACGGACAAATTACCCGGTTCCCCGTGGAAACGGACAATCACCGGTATTGTCTATCAGGCGAAGGGTTCCACCTCCAAATATAAATTCTTAAATCATCTTTTTTACCGCCCACTTTGCGGAAATGTGAAGAAGACAAAATCGCCGTGGAATTGGCTCTCCAGCAATGAGAAATTTGTGGCGGAGTTTACGGCGGATCCCGCTTGTAATTTTGAGCTAACCAATGTTGGGCTGCGCGACATCTATGTCATGGAACAAAAAACTTCCGTCAGCGGCTGGTATACCCATTTTCCGCAGCAAACGGCGGCGCTTCTGCTTTCCGGAAGTGAGGACCGGCTAACGCGTGGCGGTGCAAATACGCGACGCATGGCAGAGCGGCTTCGAAGGAGTGGACATACATACACAGAATTCAAATTATATGAGGGGGTCCGTCATACACTGCTGCAGGATAACTGCAAGGAAGAAGTCATTTCGGATGTCGTTGTTTGGCTGGAAGCACATCTACATTAATCAAAAAACCGCTTGTCTATGGATTGTTTCCATAGTATAAGCGGTTTTTTAATTTGTGACAGTGGCATTTACTCTTCCATCTGTTTTCCCAAAACACCGGCAGCAGACTGTGCTAATTTGGTTTCTACTTCTCCCATGTTATCGCGTTCCTCGCCTTTTACCATAATCACGCTGCCAATTGCGGAACCTTCTGAAATAATCGGCGCTACTACCCCCGCGACGTATTTATCCGCACCTTCCATCACGGGCATTTTCTTTGTATCGCCCATTTTCATAATAAAAGTGGATTTTTCATCCATGATTTTTTCTAATTCACTGCTGATACGTTTTTCCATGAACTCTTTTTTGGGCGCTCCATAGATAGCGACAACAGAATCTTTATCGGTAATACAAACCGGATGCCCACTGGTTTTAGACAAGGTTTCGGCATAATGTCCTGCAAATTCGCCAAGTTCCCCAATCGGAGAGTATTTTTTAAAAATAACCTCCCCTTCCCGGTTTGTAAAAATTTCCAGTGGATCCCCTTCCCGGATGCGCATCGTTCTTCTGATTTCTTTTGGTATTACAACGCGCCCAAGGTCATCAATTCTTCTAACAATTCCAGTTGCTTTCAAAGCATGTTCCTCCCTTTATTTGTATCTATTAAACCCGAAAGTTTCGATTTTATTTACTACTATATTATTTAATTTTACCCAATTTTTTATACCTATGATACAAGAGATATTTTTATAAAAATCATGATTGAAAAATGTTTGTAATCATGTTATAATAGAAACAAAGGAAGCGTGAACCTGAAAACGACTCGTTGCATATCTTAATGATAAGATGGAATGCTAAATTTAGTCAATATATCCAATGTAACACCTGCTACATATTTAATGAAAGTGAGGGAATTAGGCATGAAAACAAAATCCGTTATTACGATTGGTAGACAGTTTGGAAGCGGTGGACGGGAGATCGGCAAAAAATTAGCGGAATCACTGGAGATTCCGTTTTATGACAAGGAGCTCATTCAATTAGCGGCAAAAAAAAGCGGCGTTTGTGAAGAAGTTTTTGAGAGTGTTGACGAACAAGCAACAAACAGTTTTTTATACTCCTTGGCGATGGGCGCGTATACGCTGGGTAATACGACATCCATCATTACTGAAATGCCCATCAATGATAAACTGTTCATTCTCCAATCCGATATTATCAAAAATCTGGCGCAGGAAGGACCTTGCGTGATTGTAGGCCGTTGTGGTAATTATGTATTACGGGACAATCCAAACGCTGTCCATTTGTTCATCTATGCAGATATGGCGTGTAGAATCAACCGTGTGTCTAACCTATATGATCTCCCTGAAAATAAAGTGAAAGACAAAATTTTGAAAGCGGATAAAAAACGCGCTAATTACTGCAATTATTATACCAATGAAAAATGGGGCGTTATGAAAAACTATGATTTCAGCCTAAATAGCAGCCGTTTGAATCCCGATAGCTGCGTGGAGGTCATTGAACATTATTTAGCGACACGTGAAGCAGAGAACAAATAGATACTACGAGTGGTCGTAAAAAAGTCCCTGTTTCCAAAAAATCATCCCGGCAAAACCGTAATAATTAGGTTTTGCCGGGATTTATTATGACGTGATTATTGTCTTTTATCCGCGTTTCTTACAGCTTTTTTATTTGGTCAACTGCGTGTTTTACTTTTGATGCAATATTATTGCCAATTAACGGGTAAATAAAACATATCCACGACTGCTAATTTGCAGCGAATCCTCTTCTCTCGTGGTTCCATGTGCCATGATAATATCTGCCTCAACCACTGGATAACAAAACGTATCCTGCCCCATATTGACGAGTGCATAAAGCGTTTCTTGCTGCCAAATCCGTTTCAGTAAAAAGACATATTTCCCTTTGGCTTTTGCTGTCACGCTGCCTTCTTGCAGAGCACGGTATTTTTTCTTAATATGCCCCAGATTTTTATAATAATCATGTAATTGCCAGTCTATCTTGTCCCACGGGAAGTACCGCCGGTTAAATGGGTCTTCAAACCCCTGCATTCCCACTTCATCGCCATAATAGATACAGGGACACCCCGGCAAAAGATATTGTAAAAATGCCGCTATTTTTTCCCGCTCTACTGCATACCAGTATACCTCCGGAGACATCACATGTACCGCACGCTGATCCCGGTTCAATCCGTCTCCGACATGTCCAAAAGTATTTAAAACACGAACCGTATCATGTGTCGATAAACTGTTCATCAGACAATCTAATACCGGCTTCGGATAGTTTTCCGCAATGGTCATCACGGCATCAACCAACTCCTTTGCCGTGCTATCCCCCGCTGCAAACCTTAAAATAGCATCTTTATAGGGATAATTCATGACAGAATCCAGTTCTGTATTGGCAAAATATTTTCTTCTGACGCCATAACTCTCTTTGTTGGAGGCATCTTCCCAAACCTCGCCAATGACAAGTCCTTGTGGATTTATTTGTTTTACTTTATCGTGCAATTTTTTGATAAATTCATCCGGCAGTTCGTCTGCCACATCTAAACGAAATCCATCTGCACCGAGCCGCATCCAGTGCGCAACAACGCTGTCTTCCCCTTCAATGATAAACTCCACATAATCCGGCTGCAGTTCATTGACACACGGCAATGTTTTGATTCCCCACCAGCTGGTATACCGTTCCGGATACTGCTGGAAATCATACCAGGACACATAGGGTGAATCAGCGTGATGGTAAGCACCCGTTCCAAATATATTTTCTTTATCAAAATAGATGCTGTTGCTTCCGGTATGGGAAAACACTCCATCTAAGATTATTTTCATGCCCATTTTATGTGCTTTCCGACACAAAGTTTGAAAGTCTTGTTCCGTACCCAACATCGGGTCAATACGCCGATAATCGGCAGTATCATATCGGTGGTTGGAAAATGCCATAAAAATCGGATTGAGATAAAGCACAGAAACGCCCAGTTCTCGCAAGTATGGCAATTTTTCCTGAATTCCCTGTAGCGTTCCGCCATAAAAATCATTATTTAACACTTCACCTTGTTCATTAGGCAGATAATAGGGTGTTTCTGCTTTATTCTCATGAATGGTAAATGGCTTCAATTTTTCTTTTAAATCTGGCTTTCCTACCTGATAGAACCGGTCAGGAAAGATTTGATACATGACCTTCCCCTTAAACTCTTTCGGTGTGTCATATTCCTGTTCAAAACACGTCAGCTGCCATTTTTCTCCCATGTGAATGCTGGTTTTGGAACTGCCGCATTTATACACCAAAAATTCTGCATCTTCTACACGAACTTTAAACCAATAAAAATATAGTCCTATCTGTTCCATGCTGAAAGACAAAGAATAACAATCGTATCCATCTTCCATTCCATTCCAACACATGGAATATTCTTTGTAATACCCGTTATCCTCTTCCACGCAAAGCCAAACATTTAGCGCTGCTATGCGGCGTGGAACTTTTACATTGATTTCGCAAAGTTGATTTTGTCGCAAGCAGCCAAACGGTTTTTTATAAAATTCTTGTTTGCTGTCATATAGAATTTGCATATAATTTCCCCCGATAACATCCGAAATATCAATGTTCAGAATCATACTTCCGATTCTTTCTATAGTATTGTGAAAAAGCAAGGACATGTCCTTGCTTTTTCATCAATTTCGTCCGGTATCATTACAGCCGGCATACCCAATTTTTAATATACGCCAATTTAAATTATTTCAATCCTTTGATATGCCAAATTTTATCTGCATACTCTTTCACGGAGCGGTCAGCAGAGAAAATACCAGCTTTTGCAATATTGACGAGCGACATGTTTAAGAATCTGTTTTGGTCCTGATATACTTTTGAAACTTCTCCCTGCGCCCGTGCATAATCCGCAAAATCAGCCAGCGTCATATAAGCGTCTGCCACACCAAAACTATTAGACAAAAGCGATTTTGCAATATCGTCAAACCGCGTTCCCAACACATCACTCATCAGCATATCCAGTACCGCTTTCAGC
>CBCTHD010000218.1:0-4767 GCA_965146615.1 uncultured Clostridia bacterium | reverse complement strand
TATGCGACCTCTATGGATTCCATTCAAAAATGGCTTGACCGCCTGGAACAATTTTTAAATGCTTGATACGCCGTTTAGGCTTTTGCTGATAAAAACCGCCTGGGTAGCTTCCCAGGCGGTTTTTTTCTTGACTTTTTCTGCCCTGCATGTTACAATATCTTACAGATACTATTTGGTTTCCTCGTAGGGAATAACAATAAAATGATGAAGGAGAAATGGGACATGAAACACAAAAGAATACTGGCAGTTTTTTGCGCCGCAGCGCTTTTTATCTGCCAAATTCCGGCAATGGCACAGGATATTCAGGTGCTCTTAGATGGCGAACCCATTGTATTCGACGTTGCTCCGGCAACAGTGAACGACCGTACCTTTGTGCCGCTGCGCGCTGTTGGTGAAGCATTGGGCGCTATCGTGGATTGGAATGAAGAAGAACAAAAGGTGACGCTGACGCGCGAAGGTGTTGTCAATGAACTGGTGATTGGTTCTTTGACTGCGGTTCGTACCAATGCACAAGGAGCACAAGAGGTTACTCTGGACGCGGCGCCGTTTGTCACCAACGACCGTACGCTGGTTCCAATACGTTATATTGCTGAGAGCTTTGACATGACGGTGGACTGGGATGAGGAAACCCAAACGGTCTTTATTACAAAGCCTGTCGCGGAAACAGAAGCAGAAACTGGAACATCTAACAAAAAAGTCATTGACTTTTCAGGCGATGCGGACACAACCCGCAAAACGCTGCACCACAATATTCGTTATGATTTTGAACAATACGCACTTCCGCAAAATTTATTGGCTACGGAATATGAAGACGAAACCATTAATTGGCTGAAAAATAGTCCGGAAGAACTCATTCATTTCATTCATTATGTTTGGGATTACGTCGTAGATGTATATCTTGTTCAAATGATGACGGAATCGGAAGAAACCTATGACATTAGCTCCGAAGAGGCGTTGAGCGCGCTCCTAGATGAGCTACGCAGCGAATATACATTAGCGGCAGATGATGTCTTTACTGTCAGCATTGACGAACTGTCTGACGGCACCCCGGTGGTTTTGTTGGACTTGGCGGATATTGGCACCGAAGCACTTGACATTACTTGCTCTTATATCGCGCTGACCTATCAGGAAGAAACAGGGTTCCGGTATTTCACCCTGGAAACGGATGCATTCGCAGATGGTCTGGCTGTTTGTGAAGTGACTTTGACCTCACGTGGAACATATTATTTCATTCAAGATGACAAAGACCTGTTCCTCCAAGCTGTAGAAAAGATTCTGGCAGAGGATGCTGTTCCGGGTGCGGCGTTAATACGGGATTTGAATTAGTGTAATGTCAACCATAGTCTGAATTGTGGCAAAATATCCTTTCTTAAAAATTTAATTCATCCAAATACCATTAGATTGATAATGACAATCGGGGCGGCAAGGTTGTTTTTCCTTACCGCCCCATTTGATTGTTATAAAACTTCAACTTCTACGCGAACAAGGTTTCAACTGTTACCACTGATATTTAGATATACTGTTGTAAAGTGAGTGGTTGCTGCGCGACTTTCTTTAACTCTCTCCTACCGATTCCTCCTGCCCCTTCGGGTCTACCAAATCAATTGCTCCTTCCAGTTCCACTTTCAGCACGGTGCACACATCGTCCAAATCTTCTTCTTTCGTGTCAATCCAAATGCAGCCCGGCATGTTTACCCAGCTTGCGCCGCCCGTGACGCTCCAAGACAGTTCCCGTCCGTTTTTCAAAGAAGTAACCCGCCGAATCTTGTTGCGGATACCGTTTAGCATAACCTGCCGGTACGGTTTATCATAGACAAACAAATACAAGGTCTGCCGGTCTTCTGACAAGGTTGTGCCGCCCGCAAAGTATTCCGTGCCAATTCCTTTCCCCGGCTCATAAATCGCTTCTTCATACTGGTGCGTCCAGCGTCCCAGTGCCTTCATTTGCGCCTCGCATTCCGGCGGAATGGCGCCTTCCGCATCCGGTCCAACCGAAATTAGCATGTTCCCGCCCTTGGAGATACATTCTACAAACATTCTTACAATTTGGCGAATATCCTTGAAATGCCGGTCCTGCGGCTGGTATCCCCAGGAATCGTTAAACGTGGTACACAGTTCCCACGATCCTTCCGGCGCGCGCAGCGGGATATATAGTTCGGGCGTAAAATAGTCTCCGGCGTCCAGTAGCCTTCCATTAATAACGGTCTGTGGGCTAATGGCTTGAATCATCTCGCGCACTTTCTGCGTCTCCCAGGAATAGCCATTGCGCGCCAACATGACGTCAAACCACAGCAAATCCACACCGCCGTAGTTTTCCAGCAGTTCGCGAATTTCACCCCGATACCGCTCCATAAACCGCTGCCATGCTGCTTCTTTCTCCGGCGTCGTCACTGCTTCTGTCTTTTTAGATGCTTCTATAACCTCTTGCCAGATAGCAGAAAAATTTGTTTTTTCGTGGCGCAGCGCTTCAATTTCCTCCGCACTTTTGTTCAAGATTACCTGCATGTTATCTAAGTCCGACCAATCGGTATTGGTAAAGTAAATCCCTGTTTTCAGTCCCGCTTCTTTTAGTGCTTTACAATATGGCGCAATCAAATCTCGCCCTGCCGGTGTTTTCTTTACGGTGTTTAGGTCTGTATATTTTGTGTCAAATAGCGCGACGCCGTCATGGTGTTTGCTTGTCAAGACCGCATAACGCGCCCCCGCTTCCCGGAATAACGCCGCCCACTGTTCCGGATCAAATTTACGCGCTGTAAACCCGTCCAGCTGTTTCATGTAGTCATCATAAGAAATCCTCCCCTGTCCAAATGACCATGATTCGGCAATACCGTTTACTGCATAAATGCCCCAATGAATAAATATTCCTAGTTTTGCCTTTTGAAACCACGCTTGCATCATAGCGTCGTCCTCCTTGTTTTGTTTTTTCTTCATTATAATGGTTTCCTACCAAAAAAGAAAGAGACCGTTTTGCTCAAAAATTGTATGAATTTGTCCTGTTTTTCTTGCATTACTATGCAAAATTGAATATAATAAAAGAACAAACTTCTCTGCCACCGAGATTCGGACTGCTATAGAATGGGAGGAATTGATATGCTAGAAGGTTGGGACAGCAATTTATTATTGATTTTAGGTTGTTGCGGCAATGTCCGGATACGTCCTGATTTTGACATCCGGCGGAACGGACGGTATCCTTATTGCCTGATTCACTATATTCATTCCGGAATGATGTATATTGACTATGAAGGGGAACTCTATACCGTTCATTCCGGTGAAATTTTTTTGCTTCCCGCCTACAGTACACACCGGTACTATGCACACCGGTCCGCATATGTGACCTGGGCGGAATTTTACGGCGCCAATAGCCAGGCAGTTCTTGAAAACGCCATCCGGCAAAACGGTCTTGTCGTAGGAAAACAAGCCAGCGCATCTCTGCTACCCGATTTAGAAGCGTTACAATCCGTATGTCAAGAGCCCTATCGCGCCTCCCTTGCGATATACCGGCTTCTGCTGGATCTCATGGAAGGAATTCAGCTCCGACCTGCCGCAAAGCCTGCCTTGCAGGATGCGGTTCAGTATATTCAATCGCATTTGTCGGAACATCTGGACGCTGAAACGCTGTCGGACTTATGCGGATATTCCGTTTCCTATTTTTCCCGTTTGTTTCACCGCACTTACGGCATTACTGTCTCTCAATACATTTCGCGGCAACGGCTGGAGTTGGCAAAACGGCTCTTGGAACAGCCCGGCTGGAGTATTTCACAAATCGCGGAGAAAGCCGGTTTTAGTGACAGCAGTCATTTCATAAAATTGTTCCGCAATGCCTATGGGGAAACGCCCGGTGTGTTTCGCCGCCATCTTTCCATGTATCTGGGTGAATCGATACAGCGCTAAAAGGGCGGCTGTGTCCTTTTCAAAACGAAAGAAGCCGCAAGAACCATCTATCAGCTACACATAAAGCGGTCAGATCTCTGTTTTATCTCTTCGCTTTGCCCACCTATTCACCTGTTTCATGATCTGAACAGCAGACAGCCCGGTCCAACAAGGACCGGGCTGTGACTGTCTCTGGTTCATACTTTATAAGGCATTCATGACATATGCCTTCTGAGTCGTTCCCTGATTGCACCCAACTCGGGATAGTCATAGACAAACGCTATTTTCTGTTCTGCCACGCTATCGCCCGCAGGCTTATCCTGCGCCACAAATTCCGCAAAGGAGCAAATAATATCATAGTCGATGCTTTCTGCCGCTTCCTCACACACAAAAGTATTCGGATATTTTGAAAACAAATCTTCCTCGTAATACCATTGCGTGCTATAAATGTCGCGGTAAAAGGCATCTGCAAAATCATATACAAATCCATCCATATCATAGGTATTTTTCTCAAATAGTGTTCCGGACGCCGGATATTCTGCATCCATGATATGCTCCTGATAAAGCGCCTTCGCTTTTAATCCGGCAACTGCCTTTACCAGTCCCTCATCATCAAACGCACTGCCGCGGTCGTCGAGTAAATCTCTGTAATCGACATAGAGTATGTTGGCCGGCCGGCTCTCTCTATACGTTGCACTTTCACCTTCCTCCCAACTAACAATCGCATTTTGAATGCAGCTTTGTATATATGTTGACAGTGTTTTATATTCATCGGGTATTTCAACGTCTTTCCCACCTGACAGGCTTACCCCAGTTTGGGCTTTGTCTGATGTCAGCCGAAGTGGCATGCTTATGCCAAAGCCATCGCTTTCCAGAACTAGATACTCCATATCATCC